>JAFRIQ010000036.1 GCA_017432725.1 Bacillota bacterium | reverse complement strand
TTGGTTGTACTTAAGTCTGAAAAGAAACTTGATTCTTTTCTCTTGACTTAGTTTTCTACACTATTCGAGGTTTTCAAGGTACAATCGTAGCGCCTCCCTTAAAGAGGCGGAACATTTGAGATTATAGACTTCTAAATATATCTTGTCAACAAGTTTTTTACACTTTTGAAAAGATTTTTTTAGGTCTTTTTCAAAGAGCTAAAGTATGATCTCTACCATGTCTCCGTTGCCAAGTTTTGCAGCGTTTCCTTCATCTGTATCGACATGGAATTCAGCTGTGTGTCCGTCTCCGCAGCGGCATACTACGTTCTCGAATACCAGTCCTCTTTCACCGCCGACTCTGACGCTGACGACCTGCTGATCGACAACTCCCGCTTCCTTTGCCTGATCTGCGGAAAGATGTACGTGGCGAAGAGCTACGATGACACCGTGGTCGATCTCTACGCTGCCGCAAGGTCCAGTGATCTTGATCCCAGGCGTTCCCTCAAGATCTCCGCTCTGTCTGATAGGAGCGGAAACACCGAGTGTTCTGCAATCGGTCATAGCGAGCTCTACCTGAGTCTCTTTTCTGAAAGGTCCGAGTACGCGGAGTTTTGCGCTTCCCTTAGGGCCTTCGATAACTACCTGTTCTTCAGCCGCGAACTGACCAGGCTGTTTGAGGTCTCCCTTCTTTGTAAGTTCTGAGCCTTCGCCGAAAAGAACGTCCATGTCTTTTCTGGAAAGGTGGATGTGCTTGTTGGATATTCCTGCCGGAACCTGATAAGCCATTTTTTTAAATCCTCCTTATTCTTTTATCCATGATATATATGGAAGCTGACGGTACTTCTGATCGAAATCGAGACCGTAGCCAACTATAAACTTGTCTTCTACTTCGAAACCGCAGTAGTCGGGAGTGAAATCCACCTTCCTTCTTGATGGTTTGTCAAGGAAGGTACAGACCTTGAGAGAAGCCGGTTTTCTTCTGAGCAGATGCTCCTTGAGATAGGAAAGCGTAAGGCCTGAATCAACTATGTCTTCCACGATAAGCACGTTCTTTCCTTCTATGCTGTGATCAAGATCTTTGAGTATCCTAACGACTCCGCTGCTCGTAGTAGTGCTTCCGTAAGACGATACGGACATAAAGTCTATCTCGACGTCTGTATCTATCCTTCTCATAAGGTCTGCCATGAAAGGAACGGATCCTTTGAGTATACCTATTAGAAGTAAACTCTTACCTTCGTAATCCTTTGTGATCTGAGCACCGAGTTCATCGACTCTTTTTCTTATCTGCTCTTCTGTGATCAATACTTCTTCAGTCATTTTCTAGATTCTCCTGATATCCTTCGAGTATTTTCTCTATATTATCAAGCAATTCCTGTATCCCGGTCTTGCTTAGAGACGATGTAGCGATGAGTATATCGTCCTTCTCCATATCCAGGCTCTTCCTTATCGCTGCCAGATTGCGGCTGAGCTCGTTTTTGGAAAGTTTATCCGCCTTGGTGGCTACCACCAATCCGTCCAGACCGTAATACTGAAGGAAGTCGTACATCTGTCTGTCCTGAGCGCTTGGCTCATGCCTTGCATCCACAAGCTGTATGACCTTAATGAGTCCTTTCCTTTTTGTCAGGAAAGTTTCCATCATTTTTCCCCAGTCTTCACTTACCGACTTAGATACCTTTGCGTATCCGTATCCGGGCAGATCCACAAGTCTGAATTCCCCGTTGTTTATGAGGAAGAAATTGATAGTCCTGGTCTTTCCGGGGGAAGAACTAACCTTGGCGAGAGATTTTCTTCCGAGCAAAAGGTTGATCAGGGAAGACTTCCCCACATTGGATCTCCCCGCGAACGCTATCTCCGGAAGACCTTCTTCCGGATACTGCGACGGCTTGACCGCAGAGGTAAGGAACTCCGCTGATTTTATGATCATACCAATGCCTCTTTCAGCGCATCGTCTATGGTATTGAGCAGTACGAACTGCATATCGTTTCTTACGCTTTCCGGAAGATCGTCTATATCCCTCTTGTTATCCGCGGGAAGAAGCACTTTCTTGATGCCCATCCTGTGTGCTGCAAGAGCCTTTTCTTTGAATCCGCCTATGGCGAGCACCTTTCCTCTTAAGGTGATCTCACCCGTCATGGCGACGTCTTTTCTTACGGGTCTTCCCGTAAGAGCGGACACCACGGAAGTGCACATGGTCACTCCGGCGCTCGGGCCGTCTTTGGGAACGGCGCCTTCGGGAATATGGATATGTATATCCTTATCTTTATAGAAGTCGGGGTCTACGCCCAGTTTCTTCTGATGGGCTCTGATATAACTGATGGCGGCTTTAGCCGATTCCTGCATAACGTCGCCAAGCTGACCCGTGAGAAGTATATGCCCCTGTCCGGGAAGAACTGCCGTTTCTATGAACAGCGTTTCTCCTCCGACTACGGTCCATGCAAGACCTGTGGCAACGCCTACCTCGTTCTTGCCGAGTATCTTGTCATAGAAGACCTTCTTCTTTCCGAGGTAATCTTCTATATTCTTACCCGTGATGCTGTGTTTGCTGTCGTCTCCTTCGACCACTTTCCTTGCCACCTTGCGGCAAAGGGTACCTATATTCTTTTCGAGGCTCCTGACACCGGATTCTCTCGTGTAGTTGTTGATGATGGCAGTGATCGCAGTCTTGCTGATGCTGATCTGCTTCGAGCTTATACCGTTGGCCTTCATCTGCTTGGGCACGAGATACTTGAGCGCTATCTGCGTTTTCTCTTCGAGTGTATATCCTGAAAGGTCCAGGACCTCCATCCTGTCGAGGAGTGGCCTGGGTATAGTATCCGTATCGTTGGCTGTGGTTATGAAAAGGACTTTTGACAGATCGAAAGGAACTTCCAGATAATGATCGACGAATTCCTTGTTCTGTTCAGGATCCAGGACCTCTAAAAGAGCCGATGCAGGATCTCCTCTGAAATCCATGCCTATCTTGTCGACTTCATCGAAGAGGAAGACGGGATTGTTGTTTCCGCATTCCTTGATGAGTGTCATGACCCTGCCGGGGATCGCGCCTACGTAGGTCCTTCTGTGGCCCCTTATCTCAGCTTCGTCCCTGACCCCGCCGAGAGACATGTGGACGAACTTCCTGCCCGTAGCTCTTGCCACAGACTTTGCTATGGAAGTTTTTCCTACTCCCGGAGGACCCACAAGGCAGAGTATGGGAGCCTTGTTGTCTTCGGAAAGATGGCGTACCGCAAGGAACTCGACTATACGGTCCTTGACCTTTTCCATTCCGTAGTGATCTTCATCGAGTATTTTTTCCGCAGCGAGAAGATCAAGCTCTTCGTTGGCGGAATCATTCCACGGAAGTGTGAGGACGCTTTCTATATAGTTCCTGTACACTGAAACGTCAGGCGAATTGGAAGGCATCTTGGAGAACTTATCTATCTCCTTTTCGATCTTCTTCGTGACTTCTTCAGAAAGCGCAAGATCGTAGAGCTTTTTTCTCATCTCTTCCGCTTCGTCTTCTGTACTTTCTCCGTCGCCCAGTTCTTCCTGGATGGCTCTTATCCTTTCCCTGAGATAATACTCTCTCTGGTTCTTGTTCATCGAACTGCGGACCTTGGAGTGGATCTTATCTTCGATTTTGAGGATCTCGTTCTCTCTTCTCAGTATCTCTATTACGAGTTTGAGTCTTTTCTTTATATCTATGGTAGACAGTACCTTCTGGGCATCTTCCCCTGAAAGCTGCATGAGAGAGGCTATGGTATCCGCCAGTCTTCCGCCCTGCTTTATGGTGTCGATGGGAACGGTATTGTCTCCGCCGTGTTTCGGATGCTTTTCAGCATATTCATAGTAAAGATCCAGCGCGGTCCTCATGAGCGCGATGACGTCGGCGCCCGGGTTCTCGGGATCGTCTTCCTCTATTTCGGAAACCGACACGAGGAAATACGGCACTTCCTGGCTGACTTCGTCTATCCTGGCTCTGTACTGACCGTCCACCAGTACTCTGACGCTGTCTCCCGGAAGCTTGAGCATCTGCTTTATCTTAGCTACAGTTCCAATGGGATAAACGTCCTTGGACGTGGGAAGATCGGTATTGATATCCTTCTGGGCACTCAAAAACACGGTCTGGTTCATCATCATGGCTCTTTCCAGAGCAATGATGGATTTCTCTCTTCCCAGATCGAAATGTATCACCATATTCGGATATACGTTGACTCCCCTAAGGGCAATCATGGGCATAAGTTCGCTCATATCGCAATCTTTCCTTTTTCTATGTCTTCCTTGGTAACGACGACCCTTTTTACATTTTTCTTTGACGGGACTTCATACATGACGTCCGTCATAACTTCTTCGATTATGGACCTTAATCCTCTTGCCCCGATCTTCTTGGCGGCAGCTTTCTCGGCTATCGCCCTTACGGCGCCGGGTTCCACCTGAAGATCCACTCCGTCATAGGACAGGAGTTTTTTGTACTGTTTAATGAGTGCATTCTTGGGCTCGGTTATGATGCGCATAAGAGCATCGGTGCTGAGTTCGTCCAGCGTGGCTATAACCGGGACTCTTCCTATGAACTCGGGGATCAGGCCGTAGTGGAGAAGATCTTCTCCCTGGACCTGCTCGAGAATGTGAGGATCGTCTTTTTTGACCGAGACTATCTCAGAGTTGAAGCCTATGGTCTTGTCTCCGAGGCGTCTCTGGATTATCTTGTCCAGTCCGTCGAAGGCTCCTCCGCATATGAAGAGGACGTTGGTGGTGTCGAATTTTATGAACTCCTGCTGAGGATGCTTTCTTCCGCCCTGAGGAGGAACGTTGGCTTCTGTTCCTTCGAGTATCTTCAGAAGAGCTTGCTGTACGCCTTCGCCTGAAACGTCTCTCGTGATCGAGGGGTTGTCCGTCTTTCTGGCAAGCTTGTCTATCTCATCTACGTAAACTATGCCTCTCTGGGCTTTTTCGATATCCCAGTCAGCTGCCTGTATGAGCTTGAGCAGTATGTTCTCTACGTCTTCTCCGACGTAACCCGCTTCCGTAAGCGCCGTAGCGTCTGCGATGGCGAAAGGAACGTCGAGAAGTTTCGCAAGAGTCTGGGCAAGCAAAGTCTTACCGGAACCTGTGGGTCCGATCATTATGATGTTGGATTTCTGGACCTCGACGTCCTTCAAAGATTCTTCCTCAGGAGCTTCGGATGCTTTATCCTCTCTGAAACCCTTGACTCTCTTGTAATGATTGTATACGGCTACGGCAAGGATCTTTTTGGCTCTGTCCTGATCTATCACATAATCGTTAAGAGCCTCGTGTATCTCGGAAGGCGTAGGAAGAGGACCGCTGAAATCGACCTGTGCTTCCTCTTTGAGTTTTCCGAATTCTTCGTCGAGTATCTCCTGGCACATTGCAACGCACTCATCGCAGATATATACTCCCTGCCCTGCAAGGAGCCTTTTCACCATGCTCTGAGGTTTGCCGCAGAAACTGCAAATCAATTCTTTTGAACTATCGTATTTAGGCATTTATCTTTTCTCTACTACTTTATCGGCAAGACCGTAGGCTACCGCCTCGGCTGCGTCAAGATAATTATCTCTGTCAGTATCCGCTTCTATCTTTTCCAGAGGCTGTCCCGTATTGGAAGCAAGTATACTGTTCATTTTTTTGCGTATCTTAAGGATATGCTCGGCGGCGATCTTGATATCCTCCGCCTGGCCCTGCGTGCCGCCGGAAGGCTGATGTATCATCACCTCTGCGTTGGGAAGGACATATCTCTTTCCTTTTGCGCCTGCACTAAGGAGGAATGCGGCCATGGAAGCTGCCATTCCGACACAGATGGTGGAAACGTCAGGTCTGATGTACTGCATGGTATCGTAAATTGCCATACCGGCAGTGATCACTCCGCCCGGGCTGTTTATATACAGGTTTATATCCTTGTCAGGATCCTCGGATTCGAGGAAAAGGAGCTGAGCTACCACGAGACTTGCCGTGGCATCGGTAATCTCATCGTCTATGAAGATGATCCTGTCCTTGAGGAGCCTGGAATATATGTCGTATGAACGCTCGCCTCTGGAGGTCTGTTCAACGACTATGGGTACTAAATTGCTCATGATCTACTCTTTCGCCTTTTTTTCTTTAGGTTCGACTATTTTTGCGTTGTCATAGATAAAGTCCACTGTCTTTCTGTAGACTATATCTTCCTTGAGGTAGTTTTCGCTGCCCTTGAGGGATTCCTTGACCTTTTCGAGATCCGTCTTGTAAAGATCTGCATAGGTCTCGTATTCTTTTTCAAGATCTTCTTCGCTTGCTTCAATACCTTCCTTGGCTGCTACTGCCTGTACGAGCAGAGTAGTCTTCACTCTTGCCTCGGCATCCGGCCTGAAGTTCTCGTTGAGAGTTGCGTCTGCGGACTCGAGATATTTCTTCACCGCATCGGCTGATACTCCCTGGTTTATCAGTCTCTGGAGATAATCGTTCTTCATCTGATTGATCTCATCTTCGATCATAACTTCCGGGATATCTATCTCGTTGGCATCGCACAGAGCGAGCAATGCTTTGTTCTTTCCGTCGTATGCGTTCTTTTCATCGGTCTGTTTCTGAAGTTTTTCCTTGACGTCGGTTCTGAGCTCTTCCAGAGTATCGAATTCCGATACGTCCTTTGCGAATTCGTCGTCGAGTTCGGGGAATTCTTCAAACTGTACTTCATGGACCTTGCACTTGAACACGGCGTCCTTGCCGGCAAGTTCTTCAGCCTGATAATCTTCCGGGAACGTGACGTTGACGTCTTTCTCCTCGCCCGATTTTGTACCTACGAGCTGTTCTTCGAATCCGGGGATGAACATTCCGGAGCCGAGCTTAAGCGAGAATTTTTCCGCTGTACCGCCTTCGAACTGATCGTCGCCTACGAAACCTGCGTAATCGAGAACTACCGTATCTCCAAGTTCTGCTGCTCTGTCAACGCTTACGAGCCTTGCGTTCCTGGACCTTAAGTTGTCTATTTCTATATCAACGTCTTCATCGGTGATCATAAGGGGCTTGAATTCAACTTTGATGCCCTTGTATTTCTTAAGTTCGACTTCCGGAGAAACGGTCACGGAAATGGTAACTGTAAATCCCTTTCCTTTTTCGAGCTTCTCATCTCCGAATTCAAGAGACGGTCTGTCCACAGGATCCAGCTTGTGCTCGTCTATAGCCTTCGGATAGGCTTCTTCTACCATATTGTTTATAGCTGTTTCAAAGAACACCGAAGAGCCGTATCTCTTTTCGATGATGCTGCGGGGAGCCTTGCCTTTTCTGAATCCGTCTACGGTGATCTTGCCTCTTTCCTCGAGATATGCTTTCTGAAGAGCATCCTCGAATTCCTCTGCAGTGAACTCGATCGTAAACTTCGCGTTATTACCTTCTCTACCGACAAATTGTGTTTTCATTAATCTTTTCCTCCTTATAAAATCCCATAATGGGACAAGTTAAGATTATATCACAAGAAAAATGCACTTGCAAAGATTAGTTAATAATGTTAATATCTCTCCACTTATGGAACAGGAAACGAAATATACAATCAAAGACAGCGATACTGCCGACCGTATATGGGATGCAATACTCTCCGGAAAGTACGGAGACCCTAAAGGGGCTGAATCCGTAGATATGGAAGGCGCTTATTTCGACACGCCGAGCCGCATACTGAGAAACAACAACATAGCCCTCAGGGTACGCTGCGAAGGTTCAATATGCTTTGCCACTCTTAAATGGGGAGGAAGCGAGACCGTGATGGGCCTTCATGAGCACCAGGAAGTAAATATCCCCATAGAAACGGACAGCTGCCTCATAGCACCGTCAGCTGAGATATTCGAAGACAGCATAGACGGACGCAAGATGAGCGACCTGGTAGGAGACGAAGAACTGGAACTCCTATTCGTCAGTAAAGTGAACAGGAGAAGAGCGAAACTCCGCTACGGGCAAAGCGTGGTGGAGATAGCCATAGACAGAGGTTTCGTCGAAGCAGGAGACAAGCAGGAAGCAATCTCTGAAATGGAGATAGAACTCTATGCCGGGGAACTTAGCGACGTGATCAAACTTACCCAGACCATAGCCGACAAATACGGACTTGAAGCTGAGAACAGGTCGAAATACGCCAGAGCAATAGCGCTTCTGGATGAATCCGAAAAAGATAGATGATATATAGATACAAAAAGGGGAGCAGCAGCGCAGCTCCCCTTTTTCATTTGTCTTTTATGTCCTATTCTGAGGCCATCTTCTTGTAGCCGGCGATACGCTTCATAGCGTCGGCTTCCGTCATGGAGAGAAGTTCCTCGGCAGTCTCCGGGAATTCCTTTACGAGACTGCTGTAACGAACCTGGTTCATTATATATTCTCTGAAGTTTCCTGTCGGATCCTTGGAATCCAGAGTGAACGGGTTGAGGCCTTCCTCCTTAGCAAGAGGATTGTACCTGTAAAGCTGCCAGTATCCGCATGCCACAGCATCTTTCTCGTTCGTCTGAGTTCTTGTCATACCGCCCTTTATACCGTGGTTGATGCAAGGAGCATAGCAGATGATGAGTGAAGGTCCGTGATAGCTTTCGGCTTCCTTTACAGCCTTCATGAACTGGTTCTTGTCTGCGCCCATCGCGCACTGTGCTACGTAGATATATCCGTAGCTTGCGGCTATCATGCCAAGATCCTTTTTCTTGATCTTCTTTCCGGATGCAGCGAATTTCGCTATAGCAGCTGTCGGCGTTGCCTTGGAGGCCTGTCCTCCGGTATTGGAATATACTTCCGTATCGAATACCAGAACGTTGATATCCTCGCCTGATGCAAGCACGTGATCCAGTCCGCCGAAGCCTATATCGTAGGACCATCCGTCACCGCCAAGGCACCAGATGGATTTCTTTACGAGGTCGTCCTTCTTTGCGAGAACCGCTTTTGCAAGTTTGCCTGCTTTTCCGGTGAGTTTGGCTTCTTCTATAGCTTTGACGAGGGTTTCTGAACGGTCTCTTGAACCTTCGCCGTCATTCATGCCTTCTACCCATTCCTTTGCAGCAGAACGTATCTTCCTGCTGTCAGTTTCCTTGCACAGAGCTTCTATGCAGTCCTTGAGTTCTTCTCTTCTCTGACGTACGCCTGTAGCCATACCGAGGCCGTATTCCGCATTGTCTTCGAAGAGGGAATTGGCCCATGAAGGTCCTCTGCCGTTTGCATCTTTGGTGTACGGCATAGAAGGTGCGGAACCTCCCCAGATGGAGGAGCAGCCCGTTGCATTGGCTATCATCATCCTGTCTCCGAAGAGCTGTGTCACTACCTTTATATACGGAGTTTCTCCGCAGCCTGCGCATGCGCCTGAGAATTCGAAGTACGGATTCCTGAACTGGCTTTCCTTTACTGTGGCCTTTATTGCCTGAGGCTTTTCTGTGACCTTTCTGGAGTATTCCCAGTTCTTTGCTTCCGGAAGAGCTTCTTCCAGGGGCACCATGGTGATCGCCTTTTCCTTTGCCGGGCAGATATCTACGCAGTTACCGCACCCGAGACAGTCGAGCGGGGATACCTGCATCCTGTATACCAGGCCCTCGAGATCCTTGCCGACAGCCTTGATGGTCTCGAATCCCTTAGGAGCCGCTGCCTTTTCTTTTTCATCCAGCAGCACCGGTCTGATGGTGGCGTGGGGGCACACGAAGGAGCACTGGTTGCACTGTATACACTTCGACGGATCCCACTTGGGAACGCTTATGGCTACGCCTCGCTTTTCATACGCAGCTGTACCGCTTGGGAAGTGTCCGTCTTCCATTCCTATGAATTTGCTTACAGGGAGTTTGTCTCCTTCCTGGCGGTTCATGGGAACGAGTATCTCATTTATGAACTTGGGGCTCTTTGCAGCCTTTGTCTTCTTGTCTTCGGCCGTCTTCCAGTTGGCGGGTACAGCGACCTTGTGGAGTCCCGTTACACCTCTGTCAACAGCCTGATAATTCTGCTCTACTATATCCTTTCCCTTGCGTCCGTAAGTATGCTCGATGGATTCTTTCAGGTATCTCACCGCATCCTTCATGGGGATGACGTTGGCGAGTTTGAAGAACGCCGACTGCATTATCATGTTGATATGGTTGCCCAGACCTATTTCCTTCGCGATGGCGACGGCGTCGATGGTGTAGAAGTTGATATCGTTCTTCGCGATGTACTGCTTCAGATATGCCGTAAGGTTATCTTCCAGTTCCTGATCGTTCCAGTTGCAGTTGAGAACGAAGTTTCCGCCTTTCTTGAGTCCGTCTATGACGTTGTACTGATGTACGTACGCCTGGTTGTGACATGCGATATAGTCGGCTGTCGTTATAAGGTAAGTGGATTTGATCTTGTTCTTTCCGAAGCGCAGATGGGAAATGGTAACTCCGCCGCTCTTCTTGGAGTCATAGGAGAAATATCCCTGAGCATAGAGCTTGGTGTTGTCTCCGATGATCTTGATAGCCTGTTTGTTGGCGCCTACCGTTCCGTCGGAACCGAAGCCCCAGAACTTGCAGCGTACTGTTCCCGCCGGTTCTGTGGTGATGTCGACGGTCTTAAGGGAAGAACCGTATACGTCGTCTTCTATACCGATGGTGAACTTATCCTTCGGATTCGCCTTCTTGAGGTTATCGAACACTGCCTTGATCTGTCCGGGAGTCGTATCCTTGGAACCGAGTCCGTATCTTCCGCCCACTATGACAGGAGCGTCCTGGACTCCGTTGTACATGGAGCATACGTCGAGATAGAGAGGATCTCCGGAAGCGCCCGGTTCCTTGGTCCTGTCGAGGACTGCGATCTTTTTGACCGTCTTGGGAAGTACGGCTTTGAGATACTTAGGAGCCCAGGGTCTGTAGAGATGGACTTTTACGAGTCCGACCTTTTCGCCCTTCTTGACAAGAACGTCGATGAGCTCTTCTGCTGTTTCGCAGACGGATCCCATGGCTATGATGACTCTTTCGGCATCCTTTGCGCCTACGTAGTCGAACAGTTTATATTTTCTTCCCGTTATCTTTCCGATCTCTTTCATGTATTCACTCACGATCTCGGGAAGAGCGTTGTAATAGTGCTGTGAAGCTTCTCTTGCCTGGAAGAATATATCCGGGTTCTGAGCGGTTCCGCGGATGACAGGATGCTCAGGATTGAGAGCGTTGTCCTTGAACTTCTTTACCATGCCCATGTCGATGAGGCCTTTAAGATCGTCGTAGTCTATGAGTTCGATCTTCTGGATCTCATGAGAAGTCCTGAATCCGTCGAAGAAATGAAGGAAAGGGACCTGTCCCTTTATAGCGGAAAGATGTGCGACTGCCGCCAGATCTTCAGCTTCCTGTACGGAGTTGGAGCACAGAAGAGCAAAGCCGGTCTGCCTGCATGCCATGACGTCGGAATGATCTCCGAAAATACTAAGAGCATGGGTGGCGAGAGTTCTTGCGCTCACGTGGAAAACTGCAGGGAGAAGTTCTCCTGCGATCTTGTACATATTCGGGATCATAAGAAGCAGACCCTGAGATGCGGTGTATGTAGTCGTGAGAGCTCCGGCTGCCAGGGATCCGTGAACGGCTCCGGCTGCGCCTGCCTCTGACTGCATTTCCACGACTTTTACCTTCTGCCCGAAGATATTTTTCTCTCCATGAGCTGCCATCTCATCTACGGACTCTGCCATAGGCGAAGACGGCGTGATAGGATAGATAGCAGCGACGTCTGTGAATGCGTATGACACATATGCGGCAGCGCTGTTACCATCCATGGTTTTTGTCTTTTTTGCCATTATGTTTTCCTCCAGAATGATATGAAAATATTAATGAATCGATGTCAATATCCGTGAAACACACAGACATAGTCATTTTACCATTTTGAGCAAAAAAAAGAAACAAGGCTTGATGTAATTAAGCCCTGTTTCTGCTATCGATTTTACTGTATGACTGCTTTTTAGTAACTGTCAGCCTGAGCCTGCGTTTTCACCACCGTATCGGAAGGAACAGACTTAGTGATCCAGAGGTTGCTCCCTATAACTGAGTTGCTGCCTATCTTGGTATCGCCGCCCAGCACTGCGGTGCCGGAATAGATCACGACGTTGTTCCCTATATCAGGATGCCTCTTGATGTTCTTCACAAGGCTTCCGTCGGGATTGACCGCAAAACTTTTTGCGCCGAGAGTCACATGCTGATACAGTTTGACGTGATCTCCTATGGTCGTCGTTTCCCCTATTACAACGCCGGTTCCGTGGTCTATGAAGAAAGATTCCCCGATCTTTGCTCCCGGATGAATATCTATGCCCGTGATTTTATGGGCGTATTCCGTCATCATGCGGGGAATGATCTCTATCTTCATCTCATACATGATATGGGCGATCCTGTATATGGAAATGGCCCTGAACGCCGGATAGGTGAGAACTATCTCGTCCGTGCTCTTGGCGGCCGGATCCCCTTCATAGCCTGCTCTTACGTCAGTCTCTATTATCCTTAAGAGTTCAGGATACTCGTCTATGACCTTTACCGCAGTTTCCTCAGCTTCTTCAGCGTCGTTTATGATGAATCCCAGAGCTCTCGTAAGCGCATCGAAAGCTCTCATGAGTTCCCATGTCCTCTTTTCCTGAGGAACGAAGCGGCCTCTGTTGCTGCCGAAATGGTAAGGGAAAAGAGCCACGAGAGAATGCTCTATAAAATCTTCGACTATATCTCCAAGCCCTATATACCGGCTTTCAGTAGATATATCGCCCGTGCTTTGCATTTTTTCAGCTATTTTATCAAGCCTTTCGGCCGTTACTCCTTTGTTAGACATAAGCATTTTCCTTTTTCAAAAAGACCCCACTCATTTTAAGTGAGGCCCGCATAAAGCTTAATTCGTATTGCCCGTGTAGAGCTGATAGTATCTTCCCTTCAGTTCGAGAAGTTCCTCGTGGGTACCGCGTTCTATGATGCGTCCGCCTTCTACGACCATGATCGCATTTGCGTTCTGAACCGTGGACAGTCTGTGTGCAATGACGAAAGTTGTCCTGCCCGACATGAGCCTGTCCATACCCTGCTGGATAAGAGTTTCCGTTCTCGTATCGATGCTAGACGTTGCCTCGTCAAGTATCATTACGGGCGCGTCTTCTATGGCAGCTCTTGCTATGGCAAGAAGCTGGCACTGACCCTGGGAGAGCTGGCTCCCCGTTCCGGAGATCACAGTGTCGTATCCCTGAGGCAGTTTCATTATGAAGTTATGTGCGTTGGCTATCTTCGCAGCCTGCACTACTTCGTCATAGGTGGCGTCCAGTTTACCGTACTTGATGTTTTCGGCTACCGTACCGGTGAACAGATTAGTATCCTGAAGCACTATGCCCATAGCATGCCTGAGATCCGACTTTTTTATCTTGTTTATGTTGATCCCGTCGAACCTTATCTTGCCGTCCTCTATATCGTAGAAACGGTTTATCAGGTTGGTGATAGTGGTTTTGCCCGCTCCCGTGGAACCTACGAAGGCGATCTTCTGGCCCGGTTTGGCGAACAGAGACACGTCGTACAGTATCTGCTTCTCGGGAGTGTAGCTGAAATCGACGTCGAAGAACCTCACGTCTCCGCGTACCTTGATGTATTCGAGGACTCCGCTGGTCTTGTGAGGATACTTCCATGCCCAGGTACCGGTCACGTGATCTGTCTCTGTCAGGCTTCCGTCTTCCTTTTCTTCGGCAGGGACCAAAGTGACGTATCCTTCATCTTCTTCAGGCTTTTCGTCGAGGACTCTGAATATCCTTCTGGCGCCTGCAAGAGCCATGACCAGAGAATTGACCTGCTGGGAGATCATCGTTACCGGCCTTGTGAAGTTCCTGGACAGAGTAAGGAAGGAAGCGAGCATACCAAGGGTAAGAGATCCGTTCCCGTTTATAGCGAAATATCCGCCTACTACCGCCAGTATGACGTACTGTATATTTCCAAGACTTGCGTTTATAGGCATCAGTATGCCTGCAAGAGAGTTTGCTGTTACGGACTTTCTTCTGAGGTCTTCATTTTTCTCATCGAATTCTTTTTTGATCTTGTCTTCGTGGCAGAACACCTGAACGACCTTCTGTCCGTTGAGATTTTCTTCAATGAACGCGTTTATGAGTCCGAGAGAAGTCTGTCTTAAGGTGAAGTTCTTCGATGAGGCTCCCCCGACTCCGATGCTTACGAAATATATCACCACGATAGTGAGTATGACGACAAGAGTCAGTCTCCACGAAAGAGAAAGCATAGCCGCGAATACGGTTATTATCGATATGGTCGAAGAAAAGACCTCTGTGAGGGACTGTGATACCAGCTGCCTGATATTATCGATATCATTGGTGAAACGGGACATGGTGTCTCCGTAAGGATGGGTATCGAAATATCCTATAGGAAGAGTCTGAAGATGCCCAAACAGCGTCATTCTGATCTTGTAAAGAAGACCGTTGCTGACTCCGACCATAAGAAGCTGACGGGTAAGTATGGCGACGACGCTGAGAGCGTAGAGACCGGCCATTTTTACCATTGCAGTCTTAAGGGGTCCGAAATCCGGAACGGATTGGATCAGCATGGGCTTGATGCAGTTGTCGATGACTTCCCCCAGGAACATGGAGGATCTTACGCTTATCAGAGCTGCTGCTATGACGCAAAGGGCAACGATGCAAAGCCTGATGACGTACTTTCTCTCAAAGAACGAGAACAGTCTTACGAGAAGTTTTCCTGTGTCGCTGTCGAAACGGATCTTTCCTCCGGCGGCTCCTCTTATAGCGCCTCCGGTCTGTGGACCTTTATCCTGCTGTTTTTCTTTTTCGATATCAGCTTTAGTCTGCTTGCGGCTCATCAAAGTCACCTCCCTTCGTCTGGGATTCATATACTTCCTGGTATATCCTGTTGGATGCCATGAGTTCCTCGTGAGTTCCTATACCGCTGATCTCACCGTCGTCTATGACGATGATCCTGTCAGCGTCCTTGACTGATGAAATACGCTGAGCGATTATCAGTTTCGTCACTGAAGGCATGAATTCTCTGAAGCCTTTTCTGATGCTGGCTTCAGTGGCTGTATCGACAGCGCTGGTGGAATCGTCCAGTATCAGTATCTTTGGACTGGTCAGAAGTGCTCTTGCGATACAAAGCCTCTGCTTCTGGCCTCCGGATACGTTGGACCCTCCCTGTTCTATGACATAATCGAGGCCGCCCGGAAGAGCTCTTACGAAGCCATCAGCCTGAGCGAGTCTCAATGCGCTCCAGATCTCTCCATCCGTCGCATCTTCCTTGCCCCACTGCATATTGGCTCTTATGGTACCCGAGAAAAGAAGGTTCTTCTGGAGCACCATGGCCACTCCGCTTCTGAGTGTCTTGAGGTCGATATCTTTTACGTTGTCTCCGCCCACGTATACGGCTCCGGATCTTACGTCGTAAAGTCTGGGTATCAGCTGCACCATGCTCGTTTTTCCGGTTCCGGTACCGCCTATGATACCTATGGTCTCTCCGGACTTAATTTCGAAATCGAGATCTCTGAGACAGTTCTTGCCTCCCGCATAAGCGAAGTCGACATGCTCGAATCTTATGGATCCGTCCTTGAGTTCCATTACAGGATCGTCGCAGTTCTTGATATCAGGTTCTTCGTTGAGCACCTCTACAACACGGTCTCCTGCGGCTTTCGCCTGAGTCAGGTTAAGGAAGATCATAGAGAGCATCATAAGGCTCATCAGTATCTGAAGTATGTAGTTCATGACGCTCATAAGCTGACCCGTGGTCATCTCTCCGCCGACGATCAGCTTTGCTCCAAGCCAGCATACGCCTAAAGAGCATGTATACATGGAGATGTTCATGACCGGGAAGTTGATTGCGACTATACGCTCGGCCTTCATGGACAGAGCTTTGAGCATTCCCGTTACAGCTCCGAATTTTTCTATTTCGTGCTCCTCCCTGACGAAGGATTTCACTACCCTGATACCTCTGACGTTTTCCTGAACGACTCTGTTAACGTCATCGTAGGATTCGAAGACTTTCTTGAAAAGAGGCATTGCTTTTTTCATTATGAAGCCCAGCGCGAATCCAAGGAAAGGAAGAACCGCGAGGAAAACAAGCGGGAGTTTTTTGTTTATCCTGAATGACATGATGAGAGCGAACACCATATTCGCGGGTGCTCTCGCCGCCATACGCATAGACATATTGAATGCGAACTGAAGCCTGGTAACGTCCGAAGTCATCCTGGTCACCAGACCGGCGGTGGAAAACTTGTCAACATTTGAGAATGAGAACGTCTGTATTTTGTAATACATGTCATGACGTACGTTGGTGGCAAAACCGCAGGATGCGATCGCTGAAAAGATCCCTGAAAGGATCCCGAAAGCCATAGAGATGAATGCGTATACAAGAAGCACCGACCCTATGCTTTTTATAACGTCCATATTGCCCGCATCGACGCCTTTGTCGATAAGGTCCGCCATCCTGTACGGTATGAGTACCGACATCAGGACCTCGGCAAGGACCAGAAGCGGGGTGACAAGGGTATAGAACCAGTAACCCTTGACACATTTAAGAAGTCGCTTTAGCATTTAATCACCATCATCCGGATCCCCCTGGATCCGGCAAAAACCTTTCTTCCCAGTATTCGTTAATTATATCAAAGAATTCAGTTTTTTTGAATTATCGATTGAAAAAAAATATGCTTTGGGATAATATAATAAGGCTTTTAAAAAGACGGGGCATTAGCTCAGCTGGGAGAGCGCAAGGTTCGCAATCTTGAGGCCAGGGGTTCGATCCCCCTATGCTCCACCAACCAAAACCGCAGCAATGCGGTTTTTTTCTTGTAACTGCACGGGTTTTCAGGCTTATAGGACAAAATCCCAGTGATTTCTCACTGGGATAAAAGTCTAACTTTTGGGGGTCACCTCACATCAAAGCCGCTGCTTTTTCTATTCTTCTATTATCGTGACCGTCACGTTATCAGGTCCTGCTATTTCGAAGGTCCTCAGACCCGTGTAAGGATCCGCCTTATACTCCGAAGTCTCTATACCCTGCCTTGCCAGTCTCTTTTTCATGTACTCAGAATTGTTGCAGGCGATGGTAAGGTCTTGTGTTGCCGGGATCGGCGTACCCTCTATGCACCGTATCTCCAGCTGGTTCTTCCCGAACTGGAACAGATAATCAGTCTCCCCGGCATCCTTGTTTTCAATGACGCTTGCAAGTCTCATGCCAAGCTTGCTTGCGTAAAAATCAAGGAGAGGTTCACCCTCTTCTCCGTAGATGGTAGTACGCGGGAAGTGTATTTTTTTGGAGAACACATACAGCGCTTTCTTTTTTGCGCTTCTTCTCCAGATATGCAGCGCCTTGAGTTCTTCTCTCCACTCGTTGTGGGTCAGGACGTAGGCTACCGACATGTACAGAAGCACTCCGATGTATCCCCCGATGACGTTTGAGAAAAGATCATCCACGTCATAGAAACCCAGTTTCGTGATGAGCTGGATATTTTCGACCGCAAGGGACGCAAGAAGGCATGCAATGACCGTACGGCGTCTAGGATGGATCCTGAACCAGTCGAAAATGTAAGGGAGCAGATAACCCATGGGTATGAACATACAGATGTTCATATATACCTGCGCTATGTTGCTGAGCCTTGTGATCTGCACATGCGACATAGCCGCGCGAAACCCTTCGGTAAATATGGAATGTATGAGTCCCAGGATACCGAAGTCGATATGTATCGAACTCGCGAGGTTTTCGTAAAGATTCACGTGAACGGTGTACTCTTCCGCTGCGCTGCGCGAAAAGAACGCGACATAAGCAATAAGCAGCAGATAAACACCGAACATGCAGATGAGCAGGAACTTTCTGGTATGATGTATCCTGTCGGCATTCGGGTTGGAGCTGACGCCGTCGCTCAGGCTGACCCCTATTTTCGTGCAGACCTTCCGGTCTATCCAGGGGAGAAGCCACACCATCACCACGACCAGAGCCGTGACGAGAAGATTTGTCGATAAACTGTTCGGATTAAGTATCATGATCAGTCGATGGTAATATTGTTAAGATCTACGTCTTTCGTTTCTTTGACCTTCAGCATCATTATAGTGAGCGCTATGGCTACTATAGGCAGATAGGTGAGCGTGAGGACGAAGGGAAGGTTCATGGAACCAGCTATCATCGTTACTACGTTATTGAATACCATATTGAAGCCCATACCCACCATGCCGAGGAGCTGCATGGAACCTACGACGGTGCTTCTCATTTCGGTTGGCGTGGATTCAGACGTGATGACGAAGAAGATCATGTCCGAGATGGACCAAAGACCTGCTATGGAGAATCCGTATGCAAATCCCGTCACGTACGGGTTGAGTGGGTTCATACATCCGTAAGCGAATACTCCGAGGCCGACGGCTGTCCACAGACCGAGTATGAGGGCCGCTTTCTTTCTGCCTAGAGCATCGATAAGGAAACCGGCAACCAATGTCAAAAGTCCGTTGATGACCGGATAGAACATGAGGATAAGGTCGGAACCTGCCGCGGTAATAGCGCCTCTTGCAACGCCGGCTTCTATCATGTTCTGATATTTTCCTGTATATCCCGTTGCGAATGAGAAGAGCATGGCAACGATGGCTACCGCCCTTGTCTGAGGATTCTTGAATATGAATTTGAATGCTCCGAATACGGAAACGTTCTTTTTCTTTTCCGCTTCCTGATCGGCTTTTTCCTTAGCTTCCTGAGCTTTTCTCTCTTCTTCGCTTGCCCTGAGATACTGAAGTCTCTTCTGTGTGTATATGGGAGTTTCTTTAACGAAGAATATCGCCCCTGCGCCTATTACGAAAGCAAGGATGATAGGAATGATATATACGTTTCTCCAGGTAGCGGGGTTCTCTCTGTTTACGAAAAGTTTAACGAAAAGACCAAGCAGAGAAACTGAAATAAGAGCTATACCTTTGGTAATGGAGCAGAGCTTGGCCCTGTGTTCTTTCGGGGCGCACTCCATTATATATATGACCTGAACGTCGTTGGGTGTGAAGAAAGTCATGATGACTACGCCCAGGAGGTATACAGCGGGACTGCTTGAAATTATGGCGACCAGCATACCTACGCCCATGCCGATGGTATTGATGACAAGGAAGGGTTTTCTTCCTATCTTGTCCGCCAGGGATTTATAGAAAGGCGAGATAAGGTAGATAAGGTAGCATCCGGTGGTCACCAGTCCGAAAGTGCCTGCCGCTCTGTCGTATTCGGGAGTTCCGAAGGTAGTGTTGAACAGGTCGCAGATAGTGAACGAATCCACGGCGCCTCTGACACTGGACGTGAGCTCGTCGACTATATATACGACAGTCAGTACCACGACCAGAATGGCGAAATAGTTCTTGTGTTTGTGGAATGCGCTGGCCTTTTCGAGCCTTGCGATCTCGCGCATTTCTTTTTCAGAATTATTCATAAGTGCATACTCCAATTCTCCGCATTTCCAGCGGTATGTATTTCATCTCAGCTTGAAGCGTCAGCTGAGCGTAAGCCTCCTGCATGCCTCCCCAAGGTCCCTCAGCGTACTGCACGAAAGCATAGTGCATTTCTGTGAAAGAGCCATGACTGAGGAAGAATACTTCCATTTGGATTCCGGCAGAGGATTGAGGCAATACACCTTGCCCGCTCTGCCTCTGGACCTGTCCATCTCCCTGCATGCTCCGCCTATATCTATGCTCTTGCAGTCTGATACTATGATGAGCACCGAAGCAGGCGAGAGAACCGACGGTCGTTCGTCATTTATCCTTTTCAGGGCAGCTCCGAGATCCGTTCCTTTGCCGTATACCCCGGACTCTCTTACGTAATCCCTGAAAGCATCCATATTCTGTAGATGGAAGGGGTCGGCTTCTTTAAGTTCCTCGGAAAAAAGGAATACCCTCGAGCTCTCCGACGCCTCGTTGAGGGCCTGTATGAATCTGAGAGCAAACTCAGAGAACTGTACCATGGACGCGGACACGTCGCAAAGTATCACCAGCTGTTTTTTTCTCTTCCTGGATGGTTTATACGCAAGTTTATGAAGGCTGCCGCCGGTTTCAAGACTTTTTCTGATGGTCCTTCTGAAATCGAGGCTGCCGCTCTTCTTTGCGCCCTTCCTCCTTTTTGCCAGTTCTCCGGTGATCCTGGAAGAAAGGTCCTGCATATATTTTACGGCCTTTGGTATCTCGTTGTCATGAAAATCCGAAATATCCTTGAACAGTATCCCTATCTCGGGATCAATGGCCTGGGCTCCGATAGCCGCATCTTCCATCTTTATCTGCTGTTCCAGGATATATTTCATGAAGACGGAACGTATGAAGTCGGTATAGAGGGGAACGCTCCTGTCCGTAGTTCCCTTCATTCTCTTCTTGAGTTCTTCCAGACGTCTTTTTTCCTCTTCGGACAGCTGGGAATACGCTTCTTTCTGGGCTTCGGAATAGAGCACGTTAGGAGTCTGCTCCGAAAGAGCCTGCTCAGCTTCTTCCATAGCCTTCCTGCGCTCCAGTTCTTCCTTCTGATGTCTTTTGTCTATAGCACGTATAGCCTCTTCGCTCAGGAAAAAGCTGTCGAAGACCCTGTCGAACTTGAGTTGCTCGTCTCTGGACTTCGCATATACGGTCCGAAGCGCAGTCTTCACGGTCTCCCTGTCGCTCATATCAAGAGACAGAAGTATACTGCAGGCATCGGAATTCTCTTTAGGACTGACCTCCATGCCCTGCTGCCTTAAAAGCCTTCCGAAAAGCGCAAGTTTTTCAAGGTAAACTTCCGTATCAAGCATGGCTGTGACGGCCGCAGTGTTTTCCGGTCTTCTCGAATTCGCAGTCTTCGTCGTGGAGATGTCCGTCGGCATGGTCATGATGGTCATGACAGTGCTCGCCCTCTTCGTGGCGGCGGCGGTATTCTTCCGTTTCTTCAGGCTCGGCTTCGGCAGCGTCGAGAGCCTCGCTCAGCGTTGCTATGTCTTCGTTGTTCTTGAGAACGAAACCCACGGTGCTCTTCATGAGTTCAGGGGTAAGTTCTCTCACTCCGAGGGCGTGAAGGGCCTCCGCCCAGTCGAGGGATTCCGCTACAGAGGGTTTCTTAAGTATAGCCTCGTTTTCTCTCAGGTCGTGAACGGCCTGTGCGATCTGCACGCAAAGTCTTTCGTCCACGTGAGGAACGCGGCTCCTCAAAATAGCCAGTTCCTTTTCCATATCGGGATATTCTATGTAAAGGTAGGCACAGCGTCTTCTGAGAGCATCCGAAATGGGTCTTGCCCTGTTTGATGTGAGCACGATAAAAGGTTTAGTCTTTGCCTTTATAGTTCCCACCTCGGGAACGGATACCTGAAAGTCCGAAAGCAGTTCCAGAAGGAATGCCTCGAATTCTTCGTCGGCCTTGTCTATCTCATCGATGAGAAGCACTACCGGTTCTTCAGACCTGATAGACTGAAGAAGCGGTCTCTCGAGAAGATACTCGTCGCTGAAAAGAGACTTGGTAAGTGTATCGTCGTCGGTCTTTCCCATATTGACCTGTATGGAAAGAAGCTGCTTCTGGTAATTCCACTCATAAAGGGTCTTGCTCTCGTCAAGGCCTTCATAGCACTGCATCCTGATGAGTTTTCTTCCAAGAGCCGCAGCTACTACCTTTGCAACTTCGGTCTTTCCCACTCCGGCTTCGCCCTCTATGAGCAGAGGCCTGTCTAAATTGATCGCAACGAATAATGTCGTTATGAGGTTGTCATCGTAAACGTAATGAGCCTCATCCATCTTCTGTTTAAGTGTTTCTATATCCATTTATATCTCCATGATTTTTATTCTACAGGTATGCTCAGCCTTTTTTCTCCGCATGTGACGATTAGGAAATCGCCGCTTCTGTCCACTGTGAAATATGAGCATTCAAAAGGCAGTTCGTATTTTCCGCAAGGCGTATGCATGCGAAGACATTCAAGGCCCTCTTTAACATGAAGCTCCCTTTCGTTCCCGGAAGCGTCTTTTCTCTTGTAATCGTAAAGTCTGTAGGTAGTGGTGCTGTTTTGCTGCACTTCCAGGAGCTGTATCCCTGCGCCTATGGCATGGACAGTTCCTGCGGGGATATATATGAAATCTCCCGGCTCCACAAAGATCTTGCTGAGATATTTCTCTATACTGCCGTCTTCTATGGCTTCCTTCAGTTCCGTTTTCCCCACGTTTTTTTCATCCCCGAATCCGCAATACAAAAAGGCTCCCGGCCTGCTGCTGACTACATACCAGCATTCGGTCTTGCCTCTGTCAAGACCGTGGTCCCTTGCATATACGTCGTCAGGATGCACCTGGACCGAAAGCATGTCCCGTGCGTCTATACGCTTTATCAGCAATTCTTCATCCTGGAAGAGCCAGTCTTCAGTCCCCCAGATATATTCGTGTATCATCGTTTAAAATGGGCGGAGTATTGCTCCGCCCGGAAATCAAGATCAAAAAACTATATATACTCTTCTTCTTCAGGATCCACTGCTACCACGCAGGCTGCAACGGATATGGCAGTAGACACGCTGGAGACCGCCGTGATGAGAGCGGATTCTACGACTGCAAGGGAGTCGATAACTCCTGCCTTGCGAAGATCCTCGTATTTTTCGTTCAGAACGTTGAGCCCCGTGTACTTGTCTTCTGCAGTCAGGATCTTTTCAACGGCGCTCTTCCCATCAAGACCCGCGTTTTCAGCTATCTGGAAGGCCGGTCTTGTGAGGGCATCCGCAAGGATGTTCGCGCCTATCTTTTCATCGCCTTCCAACGTCTCCGCAAATTTCTTGACTGCCGGAACGGCGAGAATGAAAGCTTTGCCGCCTCCGGGGAGGAAACCTGCCTTTATGGCGCTGTAGGTGTTGTGCACTGCATTGTCGACGAGGTATTTCCTTTCGAACATCTCCATCTCCATGATGCCGCCGACCTTTACTTCAGCGGTATCCGCAGCGAGAGGCGTGAGCATCTGCTCGATGCGGTAACGCTCGTCTTCATTCTTTATGTGGTTAAGATCTTCGTAGAGTTCTCTTCTTCTCGCCTCGACTATGGGATCGTCCGGATTTGGGATACCCTGTATGACCACGTTCTTTTTGTTCATAACTACTTTGCCTGCATGACCGCAGTCGTCGAGAGTTATATCAGTCTGTATATCCTGCATCATTTCGTCGAACACTGTAGCGCCGAACATGATCCCGAAATATTTCATATTGGAATTCCTGACGTCTCCGTATCCGGGCGCGTTGACCGCAAGGACGTCGACTCCGGCCTTATCTCTTATATAGTGGAGAGTATTGGCCACGTCGTCTTTCAGTTCTCTGACTATAATGAGCATGGATCTGTTCTTGTCCCTGACCTGCTGAAGGATGGGAGCCAGATCTTCGAACTTGTTGACTATCCTGTTTATGAGAAGAATGTACGGATCCTCGAGCACGATGCTCTCCTCTTCGAAATGTCCGAGGAAACCCTTTTCCCAGCGCATGCCCTTGAAGTATGAAATGTGGGTCTCCGCCATCTGGGAATCCTCGACGGTAACGTAACCGTCGGGACCTATGTGCTCGTATATTTCCGATACTATATCAGCTACGTCTTCTCTTCCGCCTGCAGCGCATTTTGCCAGGGCTCTGATATCTTCGTCTCCCTCGACTCTGTCTGCCTGCTTCTTCATGGCTTCAAGAGCGACTTCGGAAGCCTTCCTTATGCCTCTCATGATCGCCATTGAGTCTGCTCCTGCCGCGTCCATATGTACTGCGTCGTTCCACATGCTCTGTACGAGTACGGCCGTTGCGACGGAACCGTCTCCGCCTGTCCAGAAAGCCTTCTCCATAGCCTGCTTAACAACGTCTACGCCGACCATCACGGCCTTGTCTTTAAAATTGACGTGTTTTACTATCTCGCGTCCGCTGTTGATGATATACGGAACGTCCATCTTCGGATCGAATGCTATGTTTCTTCCGAGGGGTCCGATGGTCACCTTTACAGCGTTGGCAGCATAATCTATGCCGCTTCCGATCTTGTTATATACTTCCGGTGAAAGAATAATCAATTTGTTCTACCTTCCTGTACTCTTATATTCTGCCCTGTCTTTTCAGGCAGGTCTTTCTGCTGTTTGCCGAAAAATAATTATATCACATAAATACCTATATATCTATACGGCAAAGCAGGGGATCACTTGTATCTGTCGATTTCTTTAAGTATTGCTTCTCTGTTCTCCCTGTATTTCTCCTTCATTTCGGAGCCGAGCTGAGAATTGATGTACTTTATCTTTTCGAAGGACTTGGCTATGGTCCCTTCGAATCCGGCGATGGAAGCCTGTATCTCTTTTATGTTCGCCTTCGCCTGATCGATGACCCTCGCTCTGGTATTTTCTATTTCAAGCAGGTTATTGATAGCTCCGGCAGACGCCATGAAGAACTGATCCGAGATCCTGTCTCTTTTCTTGTATCCGCCTGACCTGTAGTTATCTATCACCACTTGATACCTGTCATAAGCCGTCTTCACCGAATCCTCCCAGGACAGATAAAGTTCGTTTTGGGCATTCCTGCCGACCCTTTCCATCACGTCGAAATCATCGCCGAACCTGAGCAAAAAGGCGCAAAGAGACTTGGCATTCTCATCTATCCAGAATGCGTTCCGGAGATCTGCCGTATCCTCCGATGCGCAGCTGCCCTTTACGAGTACGCTGGGAAGAGCACAGGCCGCCGCTTCTCTGACCACCAGTCCGTTAGTATCGAAGGTGGACGGGAAAAGGAAAAGATCGGCCCTGCAGTACCACGCGCGGAGAGCGTTCCTGTCGCCGATGGGATCCTGGAAAAAGACTTTATCTCCAAGTTTCAGGCTGTCGGAATACAGCATTATCTCGTTTTTATCTCCGCCTCCGCCTATGAACACCATGCGGAAATCACGGCCGGAAGCTTTCAGCATATTAAGAGCGTCGAGTATGATGCGTATGCCTTTGTACCACATCATGCGGCCGACGAAAAGATAAAGAGGTACGCCTTCCGGAAGGTCTACGTCTTCAGTCACTTCCTTTATGAGCGCATCGTCCACTCTGCCTTTCGGAAAGTCCACTCCGTTGTGCATGACGATGAAATCTCCTTCATATCCGAGCGACTGAAGATTTTTTCCCGCGCCTTCGCTTACAGCCCATACTTCATCGCTGGCGGCAACGTTGTCCACAAGCATTTTCGTCGCGCCTTCCTGAAGTATCCTGCCTCGCAGGGAGCGCTGGATATCTATATCGAATTTCGTATGGTATGTGAATACCAGGGGAACGTCGGCAGCATCTCTTAAGACCCTGCCAAGCATGGAAGAAGCGATGGGGCAGTGAGAATGGATTATATCGAAATCCATATTCGTCAGCTGCGCGATGGTATCCGCTGAGAAAGGAACTCCCGCCCTGTATCCGACTAAGGGTGTGGTATTTATACTTGGGAATCTTATCACCGGAAAATCGAATCTGCTGTCATCGGAATCCGGATAATATGGTGTGGCAACGGCAGCTTTTCCAAGTTCGCTGTTTATGATGTGCGCGTAATTCATTACGGCGTTCGAGACTCCGTCTATGAGAGGCGGAAAAGAGTCATTAATTAGACAAACGTTCAAATCATTATCCATAGCCTGCCTATTATATCACAAAAAGACGGCATGAGGACGCCGTCTTTCAAAACAACACGCTGAGGTTTTCCTGCTGTTCTATGAAATATGAAACGTATATGAAATTGAGCAGTACGAGCATGCAGTTAAGCACTACCGGAAAGTACATTATCTCGGAAACTATCTCGTCTCTTCGCCTGCGGGAGGTCCTGCGTTCTTCGCTAAGGACTGCCTGATATGCGTCCAGAGTATCCCTTATCTCAGAAGGATCCAAATCGTCCCAGCCCGATAGCAGCCTTCCCATGCCCCGGGATATCCCGAGCATGGTGGCTGACACGAATCGCTGCTCCGCTTCTTCCTTATCATTGGTGCTCATATACCGGGCCATATCCGCGAACACAGGCCTGAGTCTGTCAGACATATCCGAAAGATCTGTAAGCAGTGTCTGCGCGCTGACATCCGCAGACCGGCCCAGTATAACTATATTCTTAATGTATCCAAGGACGTCGGAGCACTCTCCGGCCAAAGCTTCCTTCTGAAGACCTGCTCTGAATTCAGAAGCAGCTCTTTTTATCCTGTTAAACACCCCTTTTTCGAGCTTCCCGCCAAATACGGCTTCCGCCCTTTTTCTAAGTTCCGAAGGGGCTTTGGAACAGAGGAGCATCGCTCCCGTCCAGAACACAATAAGCAAAAAATATGGAAACATATACATCAGATATCCGCCGGGCTTCCGTTTATTAGGGAAAGAAGCGAGCCGTTGAACAGAAACAGCAGTACTATCAGGGCGAAAAACCTTATGCCCGTGCTGCTTCCGAACTGATTCATCATGAGCTTCCTCATATCCATACCCAGATAAGACAGCGAAAGGAAGACAGTGAAAATATACATAGCAGGCACTAAAAAGACCGTCATCCTCACGGACTCCCCGTTGAGCCTTTTTCGTTCCTCACCCTCTTCGAGTCCGTCTTTCAGCCTGCGTATTATGTCTAAAAAAGCTTCGGAAACATCGTCTCCGTCGCAGGCGCACAGAATCGCGAACGATACGCTTTTCGCCCACGCACTTCCCAAAGCTGACGCGAAATCAGAACACGCCCTGCGGGAAGCCCGTCTGCTCTCCGCGGCTCTGAGCCTTAAGAGCAACAGGTACGTATGGTGCCCGCTCACAGGAAACTCAGATGAATTCCCCGACGTCTTTTCGAGAGCCGTATATATATTTTTCCTCCCGATCACGTACTGCCTGTAGAGTTCGTTTACGAAGCCAAGGCCCTCCCTGCTGCTTCTGTCCCTTTGTTTTTTGATTTTGCTTACAAGAGATACGATCGGGACAGAAGCCGCAAGAAGCGCGATAATCAAAGAGAAAAAGATGCCGAAATGGATAAACGAATAGGCGAAACTGAGGACGAAAAGGAGCGCGCATATCATAGCGAGCGACCTTCCTTTATCCTCCTTTCCGCTTGCAAGGAACACTATGGACGACAGCCTTGATTCCAGAGGACCCGGGACCCTTTTTACAGCACTTCTCAAGCGTCTTCTCAGAGTGAGCCTGCCCCTAAGGTAAGAGAACACATTTCCGAGGACCAGGAAAAGTCCGCTGAAGTAAGCGATATATATGCCGAGGCTTACAAAATATGCAGTCATTTCACGTATTCCTTTTCAGACAGTCTTACAAGTTCTTCCTCAAAACGCCGGAAGTGATATCCGTCCGATTCTTCCCCGAAACTGCGCTGCCTTTCACCTATGCAGTTCCTGAAAGTCCAGCTTTCCGATGCAGGATCGTACCGGCATATCTGCTCTGTGCGGAAAGTGCCGTCCGCACCGCAGTCTATCTGATATATCCCTTTGAGCCTTTTCTGGCTTTTATCGGGAAGCTGGATAAAGTGAAACAGGTAGTCAAATGCGGACGAAACCATTTGCATGGTCAGTGGAAGGTCACCGCCTGTACTTTTGACTATCTCTGTTGCCATTTCCAAAGCCACGGATCCAGGTTCTCTGGAATGAAAGGTCAGTTTCATCCTTTTGGTCCCTTTCGTGGCCAGCTTTACCGCCGTGTCTAGAGCGATACCATCTCTGGCCTCTGCCATGATGAAATAGTCCGCATCGCTTCTTAAAAGGTTCTTGGACAGCTTTCGCAGCCTGTCTCCGTCGGCGATGAGTTGAATGATCGGGGCATCCGGAAGTATCTCGTGCATGGGTATCTCCGGGTCGGTCTCCACCATAACCCCCTCAAGGCTCGGATCCTCGTAGCTCTGCCACGTAGCAAGGAAAGTGGTCTTGGCAGTCCGTACGGCTCCCATGAAGACCACGTTGTATCCCACCGCCGCCATATTGCTCAGCAGGGGTATAGCCTCAAAGGGTATAGTCTTTCTTTTTGCCTGTTCTTCGAAACTGAGACTCGGGATGAAGTATCTTCTGAATACTATGGCAGCCTGGCCGCTTTTGGTCATAGGTTCCGTGTACACGGTCACTCTGGTACCGTCCAGAAGATATACTTCATAGTAGTCGCTGTCCATCCTCTTCCCCGGGGTAAGCAGAAGAAACGCCTTGATCATCTGATTTTTTCTGTCAGCGCTCACGGTCTGTTTTTTCAGGACCATATGTCCGTTTTCCATGAAATATATCCTGCTGCCTATTATTTTCGCACTGCTGCTTTCCGCATATTTTTCGCCGAACCATTCGGATACTCCGGCAAGGCCCCAGTCTTCCTGGTATACGGCATCGGCGAGATCTTCATACCATTCGGGGAAGGCTTCGTCCAGCATGCCCTTTTCTTCGAGTATCGAAAAGATGCGGTCAAGGAAATACTTCCTTTCCTTTTCATATCCGATTATTGCTTTCTTCTGTATTTCGAGCATGGCGGGAGAGTTATCGTCTCTTTCCCACTCCCTGAAGAAAGCTTCTTTCACCTCAGCGCAAAGTCTAAAGAATCCGTCATATTCTCCGCCGGATCCTTCCACTGCCTTATCTTCGCTGATATATTCATTAAGGTCGAATTTCATCGTTTGTCAAATATTCCGTCAATCTGCAAAGGTCCTTCGCGTATCTCCGGTCTTTGTATTCCGCTAAAGGTCTGCCGCATAGTTCTGCTTCCCTTCCGTTCTTTGAAAACGGCAGGGTAAATATCTTCTTTGTTTCACACCCAAGACGCTCAGAAATATATGCCGTATCACAAGGATCGTTTTTCATATATCCGTTCAGCACGTAAACGTCAGGACCGGCACCTATCTTCCGGATGAGTTCTCTCATCCACTCATAGCGTCTCAAGCTGCTTTCGCTTTGATCGATCACAAGGCAGCGGCTATCGGAAGCAGTCAAAGCGCCTATGCAAAGGCCGTGACTCAGATCGGAGCCGCAGTCGCATATTACAAAACCGCATTGCGCCGCCATATCCGTGAGGAACGCCGCCGAAGCATCCGGATGAAAAAGGCCGGCGCTTGCAGGTTTTCCAGCCCCGCCTATGGCGTAAAGATTCTTTTTAAGAAGGGATCTGCCGAATATCTCATCGGCAGCCCAGAGTCCGTTTTCAAGCAAAGGCCTGATCGTTCCCATATTTTCACGTATGGCATCCGTATATTCATCGCCCGGCGCTTCCTCCATATGGATGAGCAGGACCTTCTTTTCCGGGTATATGTCAGCCAGTTTCAAAGCTAAAGACAGCGCGGTCTGGCTCGTTCCGCAGCGGCTCCTCGAGCCGAAAAAAGAAAGGATACGGCCCATACTCATTTATCGGAGATAAGAAGCAGACTGCAGCTTCCGCCTGAAGCGGACGATACCATGGAAAGATAATCGTCAAGAGGACACCGGATCTCCACGTATTCCCCCGCCTTGACAGACCTTACTTCATATCTCCCGATATATTCCCCGGACGGAACGTAATAGATGAGCGCGGGAACGCCCTTATCAAGACCCAGGTCTTTCAGATAGATCCATTCACCCGGCAGCACAAGGTCGTACATTCCGTCGTCTTCCTTTGTCTTTGCGTCCTCAAAACTTCCGTAAAAAATCTGCCCATTTTCCTTTATGGGAAAAACGCATTCCTTGCCCAAAAGCATATCCTTATCCTCTGAGGTCAGATATCCGGAGACAAGGCTTTCAGGAGATACCGATATTTCCTTGAAACTGTCTTCCGTCGCTATATCCCCCTCATGTATGTCCGCAGCCGCAGCAAGGACCTTTGTGAATATCATTTCTTTCCTGTATTTTGTCTCCCAGAAATACATACCTGCAATGCTGAGAAGTATGAGCAGGATACCTATGATGCTTTTCAGTTTCATTTCCCATCTCCTTTGCTCTTGATTATATCTTCCATATTTTTACATGTCAATATTTACCAGGTATATTTTTCCATAATTATACAATAAAAAACCGGCCTGAAAAGGCCGGTATATATACTATTAGGCAGGGATCACTTTTCTACGATCTCGAGAAGTTCCATTGGGCAGGCCTTTACGCACTTTGCGCAAGCTATGCACTTGCTCGCAGCCGCTGCCTGTTCATCGAGTACCATGACGCCGAAGGGGCATGCTTCTACGCACTTGCCGCACTTGACACACTTTTTCTTGTCAACTGTATATACTCCGTTGGGGAGCTGTTTGATAGCATCATGTTCACATGCCTTTGCGCACTTGCCGCACTGAATGCAGACGTTAGGCTTAGGAGATCCGTCCTTTCCCATAACTATCTGAATACAGGACTTGAAGGGATTCTCTTCCTTGTAGTATGTTGCAGAACAGACGTTTACGCATGCAAGACATGCCTGGCATTCGATTCCTTTTTTTACTGATAACTTCTTCATTGATTCCTCCCAGATATTACTTTTCTTAACCTTGTTTAGTTTATCATATAATGGCATAAAAGCAACAAAATTTTTCCATCACTTTGTTGTAGTTTCCTCTAATGAATACTCGTGATCTTCGCTCTTTCTCCCAGTTTGCTGCTTCCTGTAGAATAGCCTGCAATGATCTCCTCTATCCTCGTCTTTTCCGCCTTTACGTCCATCTCCAGTTCCCTTGCCGAGATCCTTCTGGTACCCTGTCTGAGAGCGGAGAGCTGCACCAGGGCATCTGATGTCGCTACGGAAATGCTGTAACTGTGCCCCAGGTCTTTTACCAGACTTTCGATATACGCGTCGGCGCTCTGGCCTTCTTTCGTGTAGACTATGTTTATACCTTTGTGGTCGAAGCGGCTCCCTTCGTTTCCTTTAAGTTTGTAGCCGTCGAAGACTATGACCATCTCGCATCCTTTGACGGACCTGTATTCCGCAAGGATGTCCATAAGGCTCTCCCTTGCTGCGGAAATATCGTCCGCCGCCAGTTTTTTCAGGCTGTCCCACGCAAAGACTATATTGTACCCGTCCACTACGAGATATTCTTTTTTCGCATCTTTGATCTTGGCTTTGTAACCGGAAAGAGGTTCATATACGACCGTGGAATACCTGGGCCTTTTTATCTTCCCGAATTCCCTTTCCATTATCTCCTCAAGCTCTTTCTCATCGAAATCGAAATTGCCAGGCCGGAGTTTTGGATCCGCAGCCGCCGGAGCCTCGCCGCCAAAGGACAGTCCGCTGTCTATGTGTTCGAACTCTTCCACGCTGTCCCATCTTACGTTTACACCGCTTCCGTGGGAACAGAAAACGCTCGAAGAAGGATTGTCCGTATCTCTGTCGGGATCGTAGCCTATATTCCCGATGACCTTTTCCGTATCATGGCACGGGAAATATCCCTCGTATCTGCAGGAGAGTTTCCCTTTCCCCCTTGTATACGAAAGAAGCTGGGTCTGATAATTCTGAAGTTCAGACACAGGTCCTATACCTGAAAGAACCGTCCTCTCGGGCCCCTGCTCCGGTGCTTCGAAATCGGCTCCCATGGCTTTCAGATCGCTAATGAGCCTTCCGATCTGTTCGGAGGGTATCTCAATGCGGAATCTGTAAAAGGGTTCGAGGAGCACGTTCTCCGCTTTCATGAGACCCTGTCTGACCGCTCTTAAGGATGCCTGCCTGAAATCTCCACCTTCAGTGTGCTTAAGGTGCGCCCTCCCGGCGATAAGCGTCATTTTGACGTCCGTAAGAGGGGATCCCGTAAGTACCCCTACATGCCTGTACTCCGCAAGATTGTAAAGTATCAGCCTCTGCCAGTTCCTGTCCAGAAGGTCTTCGCTGCACGCAGTCTCGAGCACTATGCCCGAACCCGGGGAAAGAGGCTCCATGAGAAGGTGTACTTCGGCATAATGCCTGAGAGGCTCGAAATGACCGACGCCTTCCACGCTGTTTCCTATGGTCTCCTTGTATACGACCTTTCCCTCTTCTATGGATACTTCCATGCCCAATCTGTCGGAGATGATCTGGCTCAGGACCTCTATCTGAACGCTGCCCATGAGCCTTGCGTGTATCTCTCTTAAGTTTTCATCCCACTCTATTTTGAGAAGGGGATCCTCCTCTGCCAGTATGGACAGTTTTCTGAGCGCTTCTATATCGTCGGTGCCGTCCAGCACCTTTATCCTGTATGTGAGGACCGGCTCGAGACTGGTCTCTATCTGATCTTCCTCAAACCCGAGGCCCTGCCCCGCAAAACTGTTTTCGAGGCCCAGTACTGCGCATACGCTTCCCGGATAAACTGCCTCAGCTGCATCGAACTTTCCGCCCGAATAAAGCCTGATGCCCGTTATCTTCTCATCGCCTACGGTTTCCCTCAGTTTGAGAGAACCGCCCGTTATCTTGAGCCATGAAAGCCTGTTTTCCTTTTCGTCTCTTGTTATCTTGAAGCATCTTGCGCCGAATTCTTCCGGATGAGCTGCGGCTTCGGTGTATCTGTCGAGTCCTTCAAGGAAGGCGTCTATGCCCTCGAGCCTTAAGGCCGAGCCTCTGAATACCGGCATGAGCTTCCGCTCTCTTACAAGTCTTTTTACCGTAATATCCGATACTGACCCCGTTCTTTCGTACTCGTCCATAGCATATTCGCTGCAAAGGGCTATGCCCTCAGGATCGGGGCATGAAAGATCCACCCAGGTCTCGGGCATTCTGAACTCCTCATACTCGAGGTCGGTCTTATTGATGAATACGAAAGTAGGGATGGAATGCTTTTCGAGCAGTTCCAGAAGAAGCTCCGTGTGGGACTGTATCCCGTCGGGAGCAGAGATCACGAGAACAGCGTAATCCAGAACGCTGAGAGTCCTTTCCATCTCCGCTGAGAAATCCACATGGCCGGGAGTATCCTGAAGAAAAACGGTCTTGTCTCCCAGCGGGAAAATAGCCTGCTTCGAAAATACCGTTATGCCGCGTTTCTTTTCTATTCTTTCCGTATCAAGAAAAGCGTTCCCGTTGTCTACACGGCCGGGCGTTTTGATCTGACCGGTCTTGTAAAGGATCGCTTCGCTCAAAGTAGTCTTGCCCGCGTCAACGTGGGCAAGTACTCCTATACATATATTCTTTTGCGGAAGGCTCAAGCTCATTAGTCGGATTTCTTCTCCGTCTGCTGCTGGACGATGAGATCGAACATCTCCATGAATTCCTGGTACATCTCGTCGCCGTCATGTTCGCCTTCGCCGAGCCCGTTCATTATATCGAAGAATTCGTTATATTCTTCAGGGACCTGAATATCCTGCTCCTGCATATGCTTCTTCACATATTCCTGGATCTTATCGTAAAGCTCTTTGTACTCTTCGCTTTCTTCGCTCTGTGGGAAGTGCTCCTGTATATCTTCCATGAGGCCCCAGATCTCATCCATATCAAGATCTTCGTCCTGAAGCATTTCCTCCATCTGGTGCACGTACTCCTGCTGCTGTTTTATTCTTTTTCTCGCGACTATAAAGATGCTAGCGGCAGCGACTATGATGGCGATAACAAGAATAACGACCGCTATGAGGCAACCGCTCTTTTTCTTATTCCCTTTATTGAAATCCTTGGGCGTAGTGAACACGCTGCTTTGTTTTGCCTCTGAAGACGAAGAGGCAGGCGTTTCGAATACGCTGATCTTTTTTACCTTTGCTCCGCATTCAGGGCAGAGTTCGCTCTCTGCCGGTATGTTCTTTCCGCAATTCCTGCAAATCATTTGTTTTCCCCTTTACTTACTGAATAGATCCCATTTCCCCTCTGAGGGAAACTTCCATGAGTTTCTTTATCTGATCTCTGCCATATCCCTTGGAAAAGAGATAATACAGTTTGGCTACGGCTGCTTCCGTCGTCATATCGAGGCCGCTTACTGCGCCTGCTTCCTTCAAAGCCAGGCTCGTTTCGTAGGTTCCCAGAGATACGGTTCCCTGCGGACACTGCGTACACACGGTGACTATTGCTCCGCTTGAGAATGCCTTCTCTATTATGGGCAGAAGCGCCTCGCCGTTCTGCGGTATATTGCCGCTGCCGAAAGTTTCTATGACTATGCCCTTGAGGTTTTCCGTCATTATCGATTCGAAAAGATCGAACTGTATGCCGGGGAAAACCTTGATGACTCCTATGGGCACCTTTTTGAAGGGAACGAAAGCGAAGTCATCTTCTGAGCCCTGTTTCATGAGATGCGTCTCATCGTATTTTATGGATATGCCCGCTTCCGCAAGGACGGGATAGCTGGGTGACACGAAGGCCGTAAGTCCGTCTGCCGAATATTTCATACTGCGGTTCCCCCGGAGGAGGCTGCCTCCGAAATAGATGGCGACTTCCTTCACCTTCTTGGAACCGGCGATGAGAAGAGAACTTATGATATTGTCCCTTCCGTCGCTCCTTACCTCGCAAAGAGGTATCTGCGACCCGGTCAGTATGACCGGCTTGTCAAGATTTTCGAGCATAAAAGAAAGAGCGGATGCCGTATACGACATGGTGTCGGTCCCGTGAAGTATGACGAAACCGTCGTACTTTCTGTAATTGACCGCTATAAGGCTGCCGATCTCGTTCCAGTCTCTTACTGTCATATTGGATGAATCGAGCAGATCCTTCGTTTCGATCATTTCCCACTCAGGCATGATATCCGCCTTAAGGGCTCCCATCTCCTCGAGCTGTTTTCTGAAGTACTCTCCGTCCGGGGCATAGCCTTTTTCGGTCTTGACCATGCCTATGGTGCCGCCTGTATTTATTATGAGTATCTTGCTTTTCATCTTGCTGTCTCCGCAGAACGCTAAAGATCGGTCTGCATAAATATGTGTCCGTCCGAAAGGGCGTGCCACTCCAGGTGATTGCCCTCCAGTATCATAAAGCTCTTTTTAGACATCCCTCTGGGCAAAGATACGGACCCCGGATTGCAGTATATGTAATCTATATGATTCTCACATGCCGGAACGTGGGTATGGCCAGTCAGAAGCACGTCTATCCCCATTACGGGAGGAAGATGTCCGCAGTTATAGTAATGACCGTGAGTACAGAAATATGTTTTCCCGCCTTCAGGAATAAGAATGTAATCCGCCTGTATGGAAAAATCGAAGAGCATCTGGTCGTCATCCTGATCGCAGTTGCCGTTCACGGCATATATGACGGAAGCGTATCTGTTCAGCATCTCAGCCACAGCTTTCGAATCGTATCCCGGAACAGCGCCTCCATGCCCGTGGTAAAGGAAATCCCCCAGGAGTATCATACGTTCGCATCCGTACTCCTCATACCATTCCAGCATCTTTCTGCAGCACTCGTCCGACCCGTGTATGTCCGACGCTATCAGATATCTCATCAGATCGCGTCTTCCTTCATCTCTCCGCGGTCCTTAAGATCCTGAAGTATCTGCGAATAGAACTCCTCGGAGATCCTGTATTTCTTAAGATAAATGATATATCCCGCCACTATGAACACAAGAGGTACGGCGAACATGGCTATCTTTATTATCAATTGGCCGCTTGCGTCTATGCTCTCGGCAGCTACATCAGAATCGGCGGATTTGATTCCCGCTATGATGATGGAACCGGAGATGAGAGCCGTGGAAAGGGCTCCGCCTATCTTGTTGATGAGAGGCTGGATGGAGAAGGTTATGGATTCCGTTCTCCTTCCCATCTTCCACTGTCCGTATTCTATGGTATCGGCCAGGAACATCAGCATCAAAAGCTGTATGAAGGCCTGCCCTACGAATATGATTACAGCCGCAGCAGCAATAAGGGCTATGGAATGATCCGCAAAGAAGAAAACCCCGTAGCCTACGATGACGAGTATCGTCGAGAAACTGTAAAGCTGTCTTCTGCTTCTGTTCTTAGATACTGCCGGGAATATCAGGAGAGCTGAAAGCTGAGCCACTCCGCAGACTCCTGCCAAAACCGCGTACATGTTGATGTCACCGTAGATATACTTCATGTAGTCAGGTGCAAACCCGGTAGTGGTGCAGTAACCGATCATGAAGAGCGCCATGGAAAGAGTAGTCCACATGAGCTGATCGTTGCCCGTAAGAGCATTCCACATATCCTTCAGGGAAGTTCTCTCTTTTTTCTCCACGAAATTCTTGTGTTCCTTCACGCCCAGTATAGGGAAGAGGAGGAAGAGCATATACAGACCGGAAATGACCAGAGCCACCGTGAACCATGCCTTGGGAGTGTTGCCCATAGCAGACGTTATCGGCTGCCAGCCTACCATTACGATATACATACCTATGTTGGCGCATATCCTTGCGAAAGCGCCGTAGCTTTCTCTTTGCTTCTGGTCAGTCGTAAGTGAAGGAAGCAGAGTCCAGTAAGCTATATCGTTGAGACCATAGGATACATCCCAGAAGAAATACGCTACTCCGAAAACGATCACGAACGTCCAGCCCGTCCCAACGTTTCCATAAAGGACCAGGAAGAAGACCATTGAAATCAGGCCTCCCAATACTATACAGGGCTTGTATTTACCCCATCTGGTATTGACGTTCTCTACGATGAGTCCGGTTATGGGGTCGTTGAGTGCGTCGAATATCCTCATGACGGACAGGACAAGGCTGACTGCGGCGAACTGTTTTATCGGCAGTGACAGGATGTGTGCGAGGAAATAAAGAAGCGCGTTGGCCTCGAACGCATAGAACATATCGCGGCCGACCGTTCCCAGACCGAAACAGTATTTGTTTCTCCTGATAAGCTTTTCTTCGGGTGTTTTCATTTTTGATCTCCTATACAAGTTTTATATACGCCAGCATGCGGTCTTTGTCTCCGCAGCGGCGGTATGACCAGTATTTATTCTCAAGGCAGCAGGTACAGTCGGGATCGATCTCGATTATTTCTATACCTTCCGACTTAAGATACGCTTCGTTTATACCCTTAAGGTCTATGAGATAATGTTCATCATCTTTGACCGATATGTACTTTTCAGTCCATGGAGCATCCGCGAGGAACTTGTTCCTGACGTCTTCCCTTACTTCGAAACAGCATTTGTCTATCCCGGCACCTATATACGCACTGATATCTTCCGCACTGCAGCCGTAACGGGTCTTCATGGTCCTGACGAGCTGTGCTGCTATACCGAGCAGCGTGCCCTTCCAGCCGGCATGGGCAACGCCGACTACATTTTTCACAGGATTGCAGGCAAATACAGGTATGCAGTCTCCGTGAGTGGTCACCAGGGCGACTCCCGGTATATCCGTGACCAGACCGTCGGTCTCGGGAACTTCTATATATCCCGGGATATCTGCAAGCTCCGGATAACCCACCGCATCTATGTGCTCTCCCTCAAGAAAAGCGCGGTCTATCACCTGAACGTGTTTTCCGTGGACCATATGGGGTTTTATGAGATACTCCCCTGCTTTCAGGTTCCGGCTGAGAGAGGGTATGAGGTCCAGGCTCCTGTCTGGTTTCAGGGAGAAAAACGCTTCCACATTATCGAATTGTACGAAGATATCCGTCCTGTTCAAACCAATAACTCCCTTTGTACATTTATCTTATCTATTATACATCAGATAGGCCATCCTTTTCCATTGTCTTGATTATCTTCCGATTTGTAGTACAATGCTTCTATACAGACATCAGGAGGATATCCACATGGGAAGAAAATCTGTTAAAGAAAACAAGAATATATACCAGCAGTACAGAGAAAATGCCGGATATACCAGGGAAAAGGCCAGCGAAGCCATGGGGATAGTATCCGAAACAAGGATAGAAAAAATAGAGAGCGACAAGACCGTTCCCTATCCCGATGAGATAATGGCTATGGCCGAATGTTACAAGACGCCCGATCTTTGCAACTATTACTGCTCCAACGAATGCCCCATAGGCAAGAAATACGTGCCTCAGGTACAGGCAAAAGAGCTCACTCAGATAGTTCTTGAAGTTCTGGCGACACTCAACAGCCTCGAAAAGGACAAGGAAAGGCTCATAGAGATATCCGCCGACGGCGAAGTATCCGAAGATGAAGAAAGAGATTTCGGATATATCAAAGAGCAGCTCGATAAGATATCTCTTGCAGTGGATTCCCTGCAGCTTTGGATGGACAAAAAAGATCTTTTGGATGCGTAATACAAAAAAATATTGTTTTTTTTGTTGACAAGCACGAAATATGGTGTAATATATCCGTAATATGAAAAACGAAAACCTCAGCAAACTTTATTATGCTTATTCCTACCGTTATAGCAGAAGCTATAGCGGAGTTTAAAGTATGATAAGAAGCTTAAACAGATTTTCGTAAACACACAAAGATTCGTTCATAATGTGGACTTCTGTTTTTGAAAGCAGAAGTCCTTTTTTTGCAAAAGGAGAGAGAAAATGAAAAAGTTATTAGCACTGATACTTGCAGTATGCATGATCCTCGGCCTGGCCGCATGCGGCGCCGGATCCAAAGAAAAAGATTCCTGGACTGTAGGCGTATGCCAGCTGGTCCAGCATCCTGCCCTCGATAAAGCGACTCAGGGATTCGTGGACGCCCTCACAGAAGAACTTGGAAAAGACAAGGTCGAAATAATCGTACAGGACGGTTCCGGTGAACCTGCAAACTGCACTACCATAGTAAACGACTTCGTATCGAGAAACGTAGACCTTATCATGGCAAACGCCACGCCGGCCCTTCAGGCAGCGGCTGCGGCAACGGACACTATCCCCATCCTCGGAACTTCCATCACCCACTATGCACCGGCACTTGATCTCGATGAGTGGAACGGGACAGTCGGAAACAACATTTCCGGAACTTCCGACCTGGCTGATCTTGAAGTACAGGCAAAGATGATCACAGAATGGTTCCCTGAAGCAAAGAAAGCAGCGATACTTTTCTGCAACGCCGAAGCGAACTCCGTTTTCCAGGCTGAAGAAGTATCCAAGCATCTGACAGCCCTGGGACTTGAAGTCAAGTTCTTCACTTTCACAGACAGCAACGACGTAGGCAGCGTGACGACCCAAGCCTGCGAATTCGCAGATGTGATCTACGTACCCACGGACAACGTTGCAGCTTCCAACGCAGAGGCTATAGCCAACGTAGTGCTTCCGGCAAACAAACCGGTATTCACCGGTGAGAAGGATCCCTGCGCGGCATTCGGTGTAGCCTCCCTTTCCATCGATTACTACAACCTCGGTGTGACAACCGGAAAGATGGCCGCAAGGATCTTGAAAGACGGCGAAGACGTCAGCAAGATGCCGGTAGAATTCGACCCGAACCCCACAAAGTTCTTCAACCAGAAGGTCTGCGGACAGCTCGGAATCACTCCTCTCGAAGGATATACCGCAATAGAATAGCTATTACCTCCATACATGAGCTTGCCATTTACAAAATGGCAAGCTTTTTTTTATAATTAAGATAGTAGTAGTGTTTCAAGAGAGGAGATATATATGGATATGAACGAATTGAGGCATGAGCGGGCGACTCTGTTTCACGATGCCTGCGACTGCCGGAACAAAGGACGGGTGCCGCACTTCGCAGCTTTCGTTACCTGGAAGGTACTCGATGCGGGTTACAAACTCAGCGAGGTGTTCGGTAACTATGACCGCATGGAGGAATGCGTACGAAGATTCCTTGACAGATACAAGGTCGATACGCTTCTTGACACCACTTTTCTGAACGTACAGTTCAGCATTTTTTCGCATTTCGGCGAAGGTTACTATTATTACAGCGATGAATCCGAAGCCGTAGGCGTGAAGCCTTTTTCCATAGCGCCAATCGAGGAGCTTCTGGAATACTGTGAAAACCCGACGAAATACCTGTTCACAAAAGCGCTCCCGAAAAAATGGCCCGATATAGGGGAAAGAACTCTTGAAGACTGGCAGAAAGCTTTTGACGAGAACCAGAAATTCGGAGCATATTACGGGCGTATCTCAAAAATAGTATCCGAAGAATACGGGCTGCCTGCGGTATCTTCTTCCGCCTTCGGATATATAGCTCCCTTCATGGAAACTATGTTCAACTCCGTCAGAGGTATCAAAGGGCTTTCCGTCGATGTGAGAAGGAATCCCGAGATCATCAAAAAAGCAGTAGAGATCATGGACGGAAGGAACGTGGATCCGGCCGTGGCAAAAATATACGCAGCGGAAAACGGGCACGACTATGACGCATGTTTCGACCTGTCTATGGTGATGCTCGTGCATACCATACTTTCCAACAAATCCTATGACGAACTATACTGGCCGACACTCAAAAAGATCTTCGACGCCTGCGAAGCAAGAGGAAAGAATGTACGTCTTACCATCGAAGGCTCCGGAGAGAGGATCTTCGATCATTTCGCAGAATACAAACCCGGAACCATATCTCTTTACCTGGAAGAGGACGACATATTCAAAACGAGAGAAAAGTATCCTGACATTTGCCTGATAGGAGGAATGACGACCACCACGCTGGGCAGAGGGACAAAGGACGAGTGTATAGACCTTACAAAGAAACTCATAAACGAGGTAGGCAGGGATAGCGGATATATTTTCGGAGAGAACAAATTCATCTGCTACAGAAGCGATGCCAACGGCGATAATTTAAAAGCTGTCTGTGACTACCTGAATACTTACCACGCATAGGAGGAACAGCCATGGAAAAAAGATATGAAATGACATATCCCGAAGGATATGAAAAGCTGGCTAAAGACCTGAAAATGCCCTTCGATGATATCAATACGAAAAAGATGATGCTGGGTTTTCTGGTCAACACCCTTATAAACGGTTGAAACAGAGTCAGTATCATAGAAACAAATATTTGATTAATTTTTTGTGTTTACTTGACAAAAGGACTTAAACGAGTAAAATATACTGTAATTATGAAAAACGTTTCTTTCAACAACTTCTATTTCGCTTTTAGCTACCGCTACGGCTTCGGCTTTAGCGGACGTTAAAATGCAATAGAGGTAATTGATAAGAAAATAGTTGTCGCTTAAGTAAATATTGAACGGTTCTGTTTTCGGGCAGAACCGTTTTTTATTAATCAAGAGAAAGAGAAAGTCTCAAAGGATCCCGCGTACGCGGCAATCTATGATGCGGGACCCGGAAGGAGAGAAAATGAAGAAGTTAACAGCGGTATTATTGATTCTGATCATGGTGCTGTCACTGGCAGCCTGCGGATCCGGAAAAGAAGAAAAAGATTCCTGGACAGTCGGCGTCTGCCAGCTGGTCCAGCACCCTGCCCTCGACAAGGCTACCGAAGGTTTTGTCGACGCTCTCAAGGAAGGTCTCGGAGAAGACAAGGTGAACGTCATCTCCCAGAACGCATCCGGAGATTACGCATCCTGCACGACAGTAGTCAACGACCTGCTTTCCAGAAACGTAGATCTCATCATGGCTAACGCGACCCCTGCTCTTCAGGCGGCTGCTGCAGCCACCGACAGCATACCCATCCTCGGCACGTCGGTCACCCACTACGCTCCGGCTCTTGATATATCCGACTGGACGGGAACGGTAGGCGGCAATATTTCCGGAACATCAGATCTTGCGCCTCTCGACGAACAGGCTGCGATGATCAAAGAATGGTTTCCGGAAACTAAGAAAGTAGCCATCATCTACTGCAACTCCGAAGCAAACTCCGTATTCCAGGCCCAGGAAGTAGCGGGATATCTCAGTTCGATGGGAATCGAATCAAAGGAATTCACCTTCACCGACACCAACGACGTAGCTTCCGTCACCCTGGCAGCCTGCCAGTATGCCGACGTCATATACATCCCGACGGATAACATCGCAGCGGCGAACACCGAAGCTATAGCCAACGTGGTATACACCGAAAAGGTCCCAGTCATCGCAGGCGAATCCGGTATCTGCAGCGGATGCGGCGTAGCCACCCTCTCCATAGATTACTACGATCTCGGAGTGGCCACAGGCAAGATGGCAGTCAGGATCCTCAAGGACGGAGCCGACGTATCAACAATGCCCATAGAAAACGCAGCGAACCCCACGAAATACTACAACCCGAAAGCCTGCGAGGCACTCGGAATAACACCTCTTGAAGGATATGAAGCTTTAGAGTAATATATTTCAAATACTGAACGGAGCATATTTCTTAAATGAACTACTTATCTGTATTTCTATCATCACTCCCCGGCGCATGTGCCCAAGGCCTTGCCTGGGGAATAATGGCGCTTGGAGTGTACATCACTTTCAGGATCCTCAACACGTCAGACCTGACAGTCGACGGATCCCTGGCCACCGGCGGTGCCGTATGTATAGCCCTGATGACCTCGGGCGTCAACGTATACGTAGCCATACTTGCAGCTATGCTCAGCGGTATACTCGCAGGTCTCATCACGGGTCTTCTGCATACAAAATGCGGTATACCCGCCATACTCGCGGGAATTCTTACCCAGCTTTCCCTTTATTCCATAAACCTGAGGATAATGGGAAACAGGGCGAACCTTCCTATAAGCGTCGACAAGTACAAACTGCTCGTATCCCAAAGATACGTAAGAGCCCTCAATCTGACCAATCCCATCCCGGTATTCGTGGTCATAATAGCCGTAATAATAACTGTCCTCTACTGGTTCTTCGGAACTGAACTGGGAAGCGGGATAAGAGCCACGGGAAACAACGTGCGCATGGCCAAGGCCCAGGGGATAAACACGGACAGGAACAAAGTCCTGGGATTCTGCATGGCAAACGGGCTCGTAGCTCTCGCCGGCGCCCTTATCGCACAGTACCAGGGAGCTTCGGACGTGAATATGGGGCGCGGCGCCATAGTCATAGGACTTGCCGCCGTGATCATAGGAGAAGTTCTTTTCTCGAAGATATTCTCGAACTTCTCCCTAAAGATGCTGGCAGTAGTCATCGGCGCAGTCATCTACTATATAGTACTGCAGCTGGTGCTTACCTTGGGGCTCAACACCAACGACCTCAAACTCTTCTCAGCCCTCATAGTAGCCATATTCCTCGCCATACCGTATTTCAAAGGAGGTCGCAAAGATGCTTAGATTAGTAGACGTATGCAAGACCTTCAATGCGGGTACCGTAAACGCAAAGGTCGCTCTCGACCACCTCAATCTGACGCTTGAAGACGGTGATTTCGTCACCGTTATCGGAAGCAACGGCGCAGGAAAGTCGACAGCTCTTAACGCTATTGCTGGTACGTTCATGGTAGATAAAGGGCAGATACTTCTCAACGATAAAGATCTTACCAAGATGCCCGAATTCAAGCGGGCTACATATCTTGGCAGAGTGTTCCAGGATCCTATGATGGGAACTGCTCCGGATATGCAGATAGAAGAAAACCTTGCTCTTGCTGCAAGAAGAGGCAAGAGAAGAGGTCTGAGATGGTACATATCTCCGGAAGAGAGAGAAAAGTATCACGAACTTCTCAAATCCTTGGATCTTGGCCTTGAAGACAGGATGACGACGAAAGTCGGGCTCCTGTCGGGAGGACAGCGCCAGGCGCTTACCCTGCTCATGGCCGCCATCAAGAAGCCGGACCTTCTTCTTCTCGACGAACACACCGCAGCTCTTGATCCGAAAACCGCGGCAAAGGTTCTGGAGATATCGGACAAGATAGTTGCAGATAACCATCTGACGACCATGATGGTAACACATAACATGAAGGACGCCCTGGCCCACGGAAACAGGCTCATAATGTTCCATGAAGGAAAGATCGTCATCGACGTCCGCGGAGAAGATAAGAAAAAGCTTTCTGCAGCAGACCTGCTCGAATATTTCGAAGGCTAGAAAGGAGTAATATGCTGACGGGAAAACAAAGATCATATCTGAAATCTCTGGCCACGGCTATAGATCCGGCCGTATACATAGGTAAGAACGAACTCACGGATGCCTGCCTTAAGGAAATGGACGATTACCTGAAAGTCCACGAACTCGTAAAAGTCAAGATCCAGGACAATATCGAACTCGATCCTAAGGCCGCGGCAAACGAAGCCGCTGAAAAACTCAAGGCCGAATACGTGCAGGCTATAGGACGGAAGTTCATCCTATACAGAGAAAGCGAAGAAAATAAAAAGATAGAGCTGCCGAAAGGCAGATAACAGACGATGAACAGGCGGTTTTCAAACCGCCTGTTTTTTGCTGCCGGTATATTTTCCGCTTTTCTTTTTATTAATAAAAATGTAATATGTTGATATATCTATTAAAAAAATTCATGATTAATTTTGCCAGGCAAAGACAGATCACACAGAAATGAACAGCGAACAATTAAGAAAATATATAGCGATAGCCGAGCACAAGACCATGACGGAAGCGGCGGAATCCCTCTTCGTGACCCAGTCTGCTCTCAGCCATACACTTTCAGATCTCGAAGAGGAACTGGGATGCAAACTCTTCACCCGAGATAAAAAGAATCTCATCATAACGACCAGCGGGCAGAAACTTCTCCAGTACGCGAGAGAGATAACGAGCCTCATAAATCAGGCAGAGCTCGAGCTCAATCATCAGGACAAACTCAATATAGCCGCTGTGAACGTGTGCGCTGCATATATGCTGAGGTATTTCCCTGAAGAAAAACTCTCAGGTATAGGTTTACTCCACATCAACGAAAGCGATATGCCCCTGGCGCTTCTCAAGAACGACGCCGACGTCATCGCATGCGATGATTTCTATATCAAACATTACAAGATACCGGGACTGAGGAAATTCGTTCTCTGCAGGGAGCAGCTTGGGCTGCAGGTCCCGGAAGGACATAAATTCTACAAAAGAAAATATATCACCTTAGCTGATCTGGAAGATGAACCTCTCTGCATAAGGGCCGATTTCCCGTCACTGAAAACGTGGCTCGGCAATATTGAGACCATGACCGGTATAAAGTTCCGCATAGAGCTGAATATGGACAGATACACCTATTTGAACATAAGGGACAAGATTGGTTATCCTGAGATAAAGCAGCTGTCGAGTATTTCAAACATCAACTACCCGCTGACCAAGAACTACCGTTTCGTAAGGATCAAGGACGTATACTCTTCAAGATTCATCTACATGTGGTACCTGTCAGGAAACGAAGCCAAGGTATCGACCTTGATAGAAAGCGTCAAGAATTATTATTCGATGCCTTCAAATTACCCGAACACCCTTTCAGACTTAAAATTATGATCAAAAAAGCCAGAGCTCCGCTGCCGGATATCTGGCTTTCATTCATTTTTGGAGACGTCTATTTGATATAGACCACGTCTCCTTTTTCTTTGTATTCCCCTGCTGGATACTCGGGATCTGGATACCCGAGAACGCAGGTGCCGTAGGCTATATGGTCCTCAGGCACTCCCATTTCAGTGAGCACCTCGCGTATATGTGGAAGATCGCTCCTTCCCTTTATCTGGTTGATCCATACCGAACCTATCCCGAAGGATTGAGCGGCTATCATGATATTCATTATGGCTATGGAGTTGTCTTCTATGCCGAAAGGATTGTCTCTTAAATTGGTCGGGATAATCAGCACGGCAGGATCTTTGAGCGTATACCCCTTGTAAGGATAGTCCGCCTCGATCGCCTTCTCCATTTTTTTGATCATTTCCTTGTTTGTGACTACAGTGAACCTCCAGGTCTTTCTGCCCTGTCCGCTGGGAGCGTGAAGCGCTGCATCCATTATCTGGGCGAGTATATCGTCGCTGATAGGCTGATCGGTAAAATGTCTGACGCTACGCCGGGCCAATATGGTTTCCATGACTTCATTCATAACAGTTCTCCTTTCCATATAGATCGTCTTATCCGAATAGCGTAACTGCAGGCAGAGCTGACAGTATGAATTTAGCGAGTATAGCAACGAGGCAAACGATGTATACCGTTTCGAATATCCTCGGGATCCTCATCTCGCTGTTCGTAAACGATACATACTTTTTGTTGTTGAGCTTATCGCTCATGACCTTCCACTCCGAATCGTAAAGCGCCACGGGAAGCTTTTCTTCCATGAGATGTATTACCTTCATCTTCGCTCCGTTCAGAGTGCCGTAAGCATCCAGTATGTTTATCCACGAGATATCGAGGATGATGCCCGTAAGGCACATGAAAGCCATGACGTAAAGTTTGCTCGGCATCTCCACGAGGCTCATGACAACGCCAACCAAAGTAACGAGAGCGCTGTTGACCGAAATGTAGAAGGAATTCACGGTCTGTCTTCTGGCGACCAGGTCTTCCGATGTCTGGAGGAAAATCTTGTACTGATCCACCAGTTCGTGCTCATGGGCCTTTTTCTGCTCGTCGTCCATGTTCGCATAATCCTTGGAGAAAATGTTGTAATAGCCTCTGGCGAAATCGTCTATCCTCTTTTTTACTTCCTCGAGGGTCTGGATGGGCGCTATGGGCTGGGTCTGTTTCGTGAAGCGGTCAGGATGATAAAGGTAGGACGGAAGATCGTGTTTTCCCGTATCTATTATCATGAGCTGTTTGTTGTATTTTATGGCCTGGGCTACTTCCCAGCCCATGGTCTTTTTCTTAGAGTCATTGGACGAATCGTCGCCGAGAACGAAGAGGACCACCTGGCTCATCTTTATCTTGTTCTTTGCGTCCTTTTTCCAGCTGCCTCTTTTTCCTGATTCAAGGGTAAGGATGTTGGAGTAGCCTTCTCTCTTAGCAGGTTTTCCCTTTTCATCTATCTTTCCGAGAAGATAAGGTTCCACCCTCGTCTTCACATATTCATAATCCTTTCCGGAATGTATAACGAATACGTCTACCATAAACTATCCTCTATTTCTTTTCCTTGATAACGAATAAATTAGAACCGAAATCCTTCTGAGCACGTATCTTGTCGGAATAACCTGTACCTGTGAACAGATTCATGATGGGTATTCCTGACCTGAGCGCATCCGAAGAGCATTCCGCCTTGAAAACAGCATCCTCCATCCTGTAATTCTTGTCCGCTATATCTACTACCCTTCCGTTGGGATTGAATTCCACGGGAGTAACGTGCTTGAGAAGAGGCCCGAAGGAACCCACTCTGAGGGTCTGCAGCCTGCTCTTCACTGAATAACGTCCTTCCGGTACGTATGCCTTTATATATTCGTATCCGGGAGCCGCATGGATGAGTCTGTGGAAAAGGCCCAGTATATATTCGCCTTTTCCACTCACCTGCCACATCACCGTGCATTCATCAGACTTTATCCTTCTGAAAGTTCCGAACTGAAGAGTCCGTCTGTGAGCCTTGTAGAAATCCATCTGTTCCTTGATAGCCTTGTCCTCCGTCGGGACTATGTAATTGAGATTGAGTTCGTAGCCCAGGAGCCCGAAAGCCGATACGTTGAACCTCATATTTATGGGGGTCGATCTCAGAGTCTGCGCATGGGGACTTGCCGAAACGTGTGCGCTTATGCAGCTCTGAGGATACATATAGGACATACCTTCCTGTATATCCAGCCTTTCCACGGGATCCGTATCGTCGCTGGTCCATGCCTGGGGTCCGAAGGAGAACATTCCCAGATCGAACCTGTTTCCTCCGGAACTGCAACTTTCAAGAAGCACGTGGGGACGAACTTTGAATATGCGCCTTAAAACGTCGTAAAGACCGAGTATATATTCGTGGGCTTCCAGTCCTCTCAGGCTGCTCTGCCTGTTCATATCCCATTTGACGAAGGACACCTCCGCACTGTCTATGATCTCGCCGACGTTTTCCACGATATAGTCTCTTACTTCGGGAATACGGAGATCCAGAAGCAGCTGATTCCTTCCGTACAGATCCTTGAGACCCTCCTGGTGCATAGCCCATTCCGGATGTTTTCTGTAAAGATCGGAATCCGGATTGACTCCTTCAGGTTCGAACCAGAGACCGAAATCAAGGCCTGCAGCCCTCACCTTCTGAGCAAGGCGCTTTACCCCTCCCGGAAGCTTCTTCCTGTTCACATTGTAATCTCCCAGGCCCGCATGGTCGTCGTTCCTCTTTCCGAACCATCCGTCGTCGAGAACGAAGGTCTCGCATCCAAGAGCTGCAGCTTTCTTTGCCAGAGAAACGAGCTTTCCTTCCGTAAAGTCAAAGCCGCTGCCTTCCCAACTGTTGTACACTATGGGTCTGCTCCTGTTTGCCCAGTACTTCGGCACTATATGGTCTATTACGAAACGGTGCATGTTCGCAGACATCCCGTTGAAACCGCAATCTGAGAACGTCAGTACCGCCTGGGGCGTTTCAAAGTATTCACCGGTGGAAAGCACTTTCCTGAAACTGTCGGGGCTGATCCCTCCCACTATCCTTGTGAAGCCCTGGGGACTTCTCTGGGCGGAGGTGTAATGGTTTCCGGAATATACGTAGTTAACTCCGTAGACGCAGCCGGAGTCTTCAGTAGAGCCTGTCTCCGCTATCATGACCCCCGGATTCCTCACGGCGCTGGAAAAACCGTAGGTGCTCTCATTGACCACCCTGGCCTGATCTATCCTGGCTACGCTCCTGTGGCCTTCCGCTATCCAGCCTCCGCCGAAAGAATGCATGTCATAGGTTCCGAATACGTCGACGGAAAAACTTCCTATCTTGGTGACCGTCACGTCTCCCCCTTCGTTTTCTAGCACGGTCCTTATGGCTACTGCTGTCTCGAAGACCGAGATATAGTGGCTGAGTTTAAGTTCACCGGCGATGCTCTTCATATCTATCCTGACCGTAGTCAGCGGATCTTTTGCAAAAGGAAGTCCGGAGAGGCTCTTCTGTTCTCCTTCCAGTTCTTCTGCCCCTGCAAATATGAAATCAGCTGTGAACGGTTTTCCATCTTTGAGCAGTTCCAAAGGACTTTCCCTGAAATCGCCCCTTCCCTGTTCGCTGTAGAAAAGGGGAAGCCTTTCAAGGCAGGATGCCGTATCTCCTTCCTCATAAAGTATGCTGTTTCCCCATCCCAGGACGGGATCCACCATAAGGGCTTCCGCATCATTAGGATCTACAACGCGCCCGAAGTGGGTCACTTCTACTTTCCCGTAAGCGTCTACTTTCAGTATGAGGGAAAAAACTTCATTCGATATGAATATTCTGTTACTGCTTATCTGTACCATTCTCTGCGCCGAATATGACCTTTCTCTTTAAATAATGCTGATTCTTTATATACATGTTGTAAACGTCTTTATCTACGCCGTGCTTCTCTATGAGCATCTTGTAGAAGTCGAATGCCGCTTTGGGAGTCCTCTCCATGGTGACGGGATCCACTTTCACGAGACCGAACTTTGCGCTCATACCCTCGAGCCACTCGAAATTATCGCAGAAGCACCAGTGATAATATCTTTCGATGGGTAGATCGCTCTTGGCTATCTCCTCGAGATGCTCCGCTATATATCTGTTCCTGAATATGCCCGCGTTGTCGCAGGTCCCGTTCTCTGTTATCCAGATCGGCCTTTTAAGTATTTCATAGGCCTCCCTGGAGACCTCCACTATGCCTTTGGGATATATCTCCCAGCCCAGGTCGTTTTTATAGCAGTCTTCCTTTACCCCGTCGCCCATGGAAGATATCTCGGAACGCGCATAGTAGTTGACCGCAATGAAGTCGGCGAATTCGCCTCTCTGCACCTTGTGGCGGTTTTTAAGCGGCCATGTATACTCTCCTCTCAGAAGGGCTTTCTGAGCTGCGGTCTGGAAGGTCTTCTCCACGATATTGCAGCACAGTCTGTGATAAGGGTTGGAAGGATTCTTGGGTTCGAACACTCTGAGATGATTCGGCACGCTGACCATGGTGTCCGTGTAGCCAAGTTCTTCTCTCTGGATATGTATTGCCTGGTAAAGGACCACGTGACAGTAACAGAGATTCGAAAGGACCGTAAGATACTCTTCTTTCGAATTGTGTCCGGGCGGACAGTCATATCCCAAGTATCCTCTGAAAGCGTATACGCTGGGTTCGTTTATAGTCAGCCATTCTGACACTATATCGCCGAGCCGCTCCGCCATATATTTTCCGTAGTCCAGGAAAAGATCCAGGTTCTCATCTTTAAGGAATCCTCCCTTTTCCTCGAACCACATTGGATTTCCGAAATGATGAAGGGTGACCAGGGGTCTGATACCCAGAGACTTGATATATTCTATCTCCTCTCTGTAGCGGTCTATGACCTTTTCATCGAATTCCCCTTCTTTCGGCTCTATCCTGGCCCACTGAAGCCCCATACGGCATACTTTCACGCCCAGTTCCTTCATAAGGTCAGCGTCTTCTTTCCAGCGGTTCCAGTGATCCGTTGCCTTTGCAGGATCGCTCCCGTCCTTTATATACCCTTTTCTGTACCAGTCGTTCCAGCTGCTGTCTACGTCTCCGCCTTCGGTCTGATCAGCCGAATAGGACACTCCCAGAAGGAAACCCTCCGGCAGTTTGTATTCCATTTTCACACCGTAGTCTTCGGGGAAACTGTGGCCTCCGCCAAATGATACTGTCTCAAGCTTATTGACTTCCATAATATGCCCTTTCCGCCTGCGCTGTATATTCCGTCTATAGATCAAAAAGATATACCCTAACCTCATACGGCCGCATCTTTATGACGCGCCCCGAGTCCTGTACATCGTAATTGCTGAGAATGAGTTTGCCTTTCCCAAGGTCGAACTTAGCCGGCACCTTCAGATTTCTGCTGTGCCCCTTGAAGGAACACATCACGAGAAGGCTCTGCTTTTCATCGTCTCTCGAATACACGTAAAAGCTTCCGGAACCCTTCATATATTCCGTATACATCCCGTCTTTCACGACAGGTATGGATTTCCTCAGTTCTATGGCTTTCCTGTAAAAATTAAGAACGGATGCGGGATCTTTCTCCTGATCCTCCACGTTTATATCCTTTGCCCTGTCATTGACGTAAAACCAGGGTTCAACCTCGGAGAAACCCGCGTTCTTCCCGGAAGTCCACTGCACGGGAGTCCTCGCCGAATCCCTCGACGCTCTCCAGAGAAGTCTGAGCCTTCTTTTTGTCGGCAGATGAGTCCTGTGGTTCCTTGTCTGAACGTCTTCGTACATATCCTCGTTTTCAGGATGCCAGTTTATCATGCCTATTTCCTGGCCCTGATAAACGAAGGGCGTTCCCTGAAGGAACATATACATGGCGCAGAGAGTCTTTGCGCTTTCGTCGTGGAATTTCTCCGAACCGTATCTGGAGACCATCCTCGGATGATCGTGATTCTCTATGTAAAGCATGTTCCAGCCTTTTCCGTAGAGTTTTACCTGCCAGTTCCGGAATGCTCTCTTCATCTTTCTGAGCGAGAAAGGAAGAGGTATATAGTCGGTCAGCAGACAGTCCGCGCACTGGCATTCGAACTGGATGACCATATCTATGACTTTGTCAGGACCGTAGCCGATGAGAGAAAGAGCTTTCTTCGGCTTTATGAGTGTGGCCTCGGCAAGGGTTACCTGATCGTAATCGTCCAGGACCTCCGTCTTGAACTCTTCGAGATACTCGTGAAGATGGGGTCCCATATTGTACTGGGTGACGCCCTTGTGAACGGGAAGCAGTCGCTCGTTGGGAAGGCCTTCGGGCTTCGATATGTAGGTTATGACGTCTTCCCTGAACCCGTCGACGCCTTTATCCAGCCAGTACCTCAGGATCTTTTTAACTTCTTCCCTGACAAGTGGATTGTCCATATTGAGATCGGCCTGTTTGATGGCGAAGATATGGAGATAATATTCTCCTCTCTCCTCATCCCATTCCCATGCGCTGTCTCCCTCGAATTCGGAATCCCAGTTGTTCGGGAGTTTGCCGTCCGGTCTTGCGGGTCTCCAGATATAGTAATCAGTATAGGGTTCTATGCGTTTCCTGGATTTCTGGAACCACTCGCACTCGGTGCTGGTGTGGTTGACCACCAGATCCATGATGACTTTGATATCTCTTTCGTGGGCTGCCTTAAGGACCTCATCGAAAGCTTCGTCTCCTCCGAACTCGGGAGCTATATGATAATAGTCGGCTATATCGTAGCCGCAGTCCACTCCCGGACTTACGTAAAGAGGCGAGAACCAGATGCCCCCGATACCCAATGATTTAAGATAATCGAGCTTTTCAAGAACGCCGTAGAGATCTCCCATCCCGTCGCCGTTGCCGTCCTTGAAGCTTCTGGGCCAGATCTGATAAAACACTCTGTCCCTGTACCAGTGAGTTCTTTCCATTTCCTTCTCTCCGGCCTGCTGCCAAAGCTGTGGTTTTTTACTACTTTATATATTATACAACAAAAAATATCGGCACCGATATATGTCGGCACCGATATTTAGCATTAAAAATCTTTACTTTACTAAAGTGGCCTTGAGCTCTTCGATCTTGGTCTGGAATTCCTTGATCTTTCCGAACTGTTCAGCATAGTTCTCCTCGAGTATTTCCGGCTTGTTGGCAAGGATGTCTCTTGCGACTGTGAGAAGGATCTCCTTAATCTTTCCTTCCGCTTCCGTGATCTGGAGCTTTGTCTTAGCTGTATCCGCAGCCTCTTTGCCTTTTTCCAGAGCCTTGCTTCCGAGATCTTTTACATTGTCCAGTAAACCCATAGTGTACCTCCTGATACATTCAACAGTATTATGATCATAAATCATCCGGCCGCGGTATGCGGCGGGCATCATCCGACACCGCTATTATATTATCTGCGGGACTGATATACAACACCTTATGTGTACCTAAGCGAGGAGGACCTTTGCCGCGGCAAGATATTCAGCTTTGCACTTTTCTGCGTCGATGGTCTTGTATTCACCGTTCTCATAAAGTATCCTGCCGTCTGCCATGCTCATGCACACGTCCGAACTCTGAGCGCTGTATACGAGAAGAGCAAGCGTATCTGCATCGGGGAGAAGATGAGGCTTGTCCATATCGAGAGCCGCTATATCCGCCCTTTTTCCTTCAGCCAGTTCTCCGGAGTCTTCCCTGTGAAGAGCTCTGTATCCGTTTATGGTAGCCATATCGAAGGCCTGCTGTGGGCTGAGAGCCAGAGCGTCACAGTTGGCGCCGTTCTGAAGAAGCGAAGCTATATGCATCTCTTCGAACATGTTGAGGTTGTTGTTGCTTGCAGTACCGTCGGTACCAAGAGCCACGTTAACGCCTTTTTCGAAGGCCCTCTTTACAGGAGCTATTCCGGATCCCAGTTTCAGATTGCTGGTCGGATTATGAACGAAAGCCGCTCCCTTCCTTGCCATTATTTCCAGGTCGTCGTCTGTGACCCACACGCAGTGGGCGCACACCGCTCCCGTATCGAGCAGCCCCATCCTTTCGAAATGAGCGATGGGCGTTTCATTATGGCGCTGTATGCATTCCTCGTGTTCAAGTCTCGTTTCCGAAATATGAGTATGGACTTCCATACCGTATCTGTGCGCAAGGTCAGAGCATCTCTCGAGGCTTTCGTCCACAGTAAGATATTCGGAATGTATCTGCATATTCGCATGGATACGGCCGTCTCCGGCATCGTTGTAATTTTTGAAAAATCTCTCCGTTGCTGCGAATCTTCTTTCAAAGAAGTCCTTTGCCCACTGGGCGCCGGGGTCGTTCATCTGAAGCACTGCTCCGGCATTCACCTTGATCCCGCTTTCCAAGACCATCGGAGCCAGTGCGCTGTAGTCCCAGTACATATCCTGGTAACATACGGTGCCGCCTGCGAGCATTTCCAATATGGCGAACTGAGCTCCTATGATAACGTCTGATTCCGTCATCTTGTCTTCTATGGGAAAGACCTTCTCGAAAAGCCATCTCTGGAGAGGAAGCCCTGAACCCACTCCCCTAAGAAGCGTCATGGGAGTATGGGTATGGGCGTTGACCAGCCCCGGTATGAGAAGTTTCCCGGACATGTCCTTTGTCTCGGAATATTTCTTTTCCGGCGCCTTTTCCGACACGTAGTCTATGTACGCGCCTTCAACACCGAGGTATGCGCTCCTGAGGAAATCTATCTTTCCTTCCCTTCTTACAAGGATATCCGCGTTTTTGAACAGTATGCTCATCTTGTCTCCTTTTATACTTTCAAAAGCCGGCACAGGAAATGCCGGCATTATATTCTTAATCTACGTCCGCCTTGACGGTTTCGGGAGGAACGTCCAGAAGCTCGGGATGGAGCAGATAGCTCTTGATCTTCTTAAGAGCCGCCGCATAGTAGAATCCGTCGCATATCCTTTCATCGGTCACCCAGGTGAAATCGATGTATTTCCTGGATACCAGGTCTCCCTGCGCATTGTATTGTTTTTCGGTACGCTTTGCGCCGAAAGAGCAGAAACCGGGCATGGTCCCGAAATCATAAAGATGGTGATAGATAGGAGGTATGCCCAAAGACCCCATGGACGTGATGAACATGGAAGCGTGGAAAGGAGAAAGCTCCTGTATCTCCACGGGCAGGAGGCCGAAATAGTCCATCATCCTGAGGAGCCATATGACGAGGGAAAGCACGAGGCTCGGGATCTTGTCGAAAAGAGCCGTTATCTTGTCGAAGCCCGTATCCAGTGCCTGGGTCTCCTTGACGGCCTGCACCTTCGCGTTGAACTTTTCATAAACGTCGGCAGCGGTGTCCGTCGGAGCGAATTTAACCTTGATGGTCGTATCCGGGCTTGCCGAATTCATCTCCTTCTTTATTACCATGCTGCAGACTATCTCGAATCTGTGATATATCTTCTGCCCGGCGATAAAACGGTTGAGAGCCGGATATTCCGTAAGGCACCTGACATAGGACGCGAGGAACAGATGGGTCAGACCGAAGTGCTTGAGTCCCTGACGGCGCTTTTCGTGGATATATCTTTCCACGTTGCTGATCTCGATGCTGTCCTTTACGTAGTTGGACGAACCAATCCTTGTAGGCATGAAATACGCCGTAAGTTTGGACATGGGCACTATATCGTAGACCCTTCTTCCTTCCATACGGTCTCCGTATCTGCGCCTGTATGGATCCCCTTCCTGCCATGGCGCCATGCGCTTTGATGCAAGTATGATGCAAAGCACCGAAAACCATGCGCAAAGATCCGTAAGTATCATCGAGGGGGCTTTCCTCCAGTACCAGAGAAAATACCTGATGAACGCGGGGTCCATAACGAACAGCGCCGGAAGAGCCCAGACGATAAATGCCGGGACTTGGGAATTGAGCCTTCCTGTGTAGGTCCAGTAAAAGGATCCCAGCTGGAGGACGCAAAGAAGCAGACAGGTAATGGTCATTGCGACGCTGATGCCGAGCACGCATACGCGGGCAAAGAAATAGATCGCAAGAAGAACTGCAGGTCCTACGGTCACGTAATACATTTCTCCGCATCGCCAGGGCAGCCGTATTGCGATGAAAAGATTTGCTGCTAGCGGGAATATCATACGGACGACCATCACCCAGAAGCCTTCGGAGCCAGCGCCACCGAAAGCGATAAAACGTGTCACAAACGAGACAAGGCTCGAGAGGACGGCCAACCAAACGAATACGTTTTTGCGGCTGGAATAGTAAGTCGTGATGTTCTTCATAATATATGCATTTTACGACATTTTATGTTTTGACACAATAAGAAACGCGGGTCTTAGGAAAAACCCGCGTTTCTTTAAAGAGGTATCGCGATGATCTTTGGAAGATCATATTTCTACGTCTGAATACCCTATTCGTTTTTAGCCGCGTTGGCCGCCTCTATCCTTTCGGCTTTTTCTTTTCTGAATTCTTCGATCTTGCTGTCATCGAGCTTGTAGAAGAACATAGCCAGCACTGAGAGTATGCAGAATACTGCAGGTCCGAAAGATGTCAGAAGGGATACGGACTGTTCTCCGTTTCCGAGAGCCGCCAGGGAGAAGGACGCGATCGTCGTCGCAAGAGCCGCTCCTATACGGATGGTGGAGCCTGAGAACGCCTGTATCATGGCTCTTCCGTCGATACCCGTAGTCATTTCCGCATAGTCGGCTATATCGTTGGAGAAGATGACCAGCAGGAAGGATCCTACTACGCTGAATATACCAACTCCTGCCACGAGAGCCAGGAACAGCGGTTTTGCCTTTACGAAATATATCGCTATGTAGCAAAGAGCGGTGAGCGCAGTGAATATGTACATCGACGGTTTCTTTCCTATCTTTGCGATAAGTATCTTTGCCATTATGGAACCGATCAGTCCGGTAACGCCTGTTATAGTCGCGACCATGGAAGCCACGCTCACGTCACCGAGCCTGTACTCGCAGAAGAATTTTACGATGGCTGTGAAGAATCCGTTATGGCAGTTCGCAGCTATCATTGCGATGCAGAACGGGATCATCGGGCCGGAAGCGACTTTAAAGAAGGACGGAGCCTTGCCGCCTTCCAGGTCTGCCACCGGAGCAGCTTCAAGATTGACATCGTATTTCTTGGTCATGCTGAACATACCCAGCGTGCCGAGGCATATGAGAGCGCCGTAGACGAATCCCATAACAGTGGTGTTGCTTGTGACTTTCTGGAGTATCATATCGACAACGCTGTATCCTATGAGACCGAAAACTGATGCGAGCTGAGATGCAAGAGCGAGGGACGACGCGTCTTCGGATGTCTTGGACATGGGTCCGAGGAGAGCTCTTTCAGCGACCCACAGAGTATTGTATGAAATAGACTGGATCGCAAACATCACTACGTATACCACCGCCGCTGCAGTGCCGCTCAGGTGCCAGTTGGTATAGAGCATAGGCAGAGCGACGACCATGAGGATACCTCCGATGAGGGTCCAGCTGCGGTATTTTCCGTTCTTGAACTTTACTTTATCGATCAGCGGTCCTGCGAGTATCATCGTGAGGACGTTGATCCACGCGGATGCGCTCGCCACGACTGCGGAAAGCGTCTCATTGAGCTGAAGGACGTTTGTCAAATAGTATATCCTGTTATACGTGAGATACATCAGATAGAACGTATTCACGAACATTCCGAATACGCCGTACAAAATGATCTGCGAAACCTTCAGCGTACCCTTCCTTTCTCTTTTGACTTTTTCTTTTGCCATGAATAATTCCTCCTGTTTAATAATTTCCTACATATGTACAATATATCATAATATCCTATTGTCTCGCGAGTGTTAAAATGAGACTTTTGATCAGTCTTTTCCTCAGTCCGCCTAAAAATTTAGGAAGTCCCAGGACGTTTAAATGTTTATTGAGATACTCAAGTCCTTCCGGATACTTTGTTATCACGTTTTTATTATCTTCCATTTTGCTTCCTCCTATCCCCTGTAGTTCACTATGAACTCCGAAACAGCTTTAAGGTTCTCGGGATCGGCATCGGTCTTGAAGGTGCCCATCTTGTCCTGAGACAGTACGAGACCTCCGTCCAGTCCGCCAAGTCCGTCTACCAGAGCTTTAGCTCTCTCTACGCACTCCTGAGGAGTGCCTCTGCCGAGCAGTTCAACAGGCATGCCTCCCAGGATGGCGCAGTTCGGAAGAGCCTTCCTCATTTCGAAGGGATCGTCCGCTTCCGGGTGCATGGTTATGACGCCTTTTTTGTAATCGGCGAAATGATCCCAGAAGGGTTTGCTGCTGCCTTCCATGAAAAGTCTTGTGGTGAGATTCTTTTCATTGAGTATGTCGAGTTCGTCCTTAAGATCCGGCCACAGCCAGCGGTCGAACTGCTTTCCGTTGAGTATGGTATGTACGAGAAGAGTGATATCGTAGTCGTAGCACACTTTCGGGTTCGGACCTTTAGTCCTCTTAAGAGCCGCTATACCGGGGACCTGGAACAGTTCGTTGGTCGCTTTGACCGCGGCGTCGACCTTCTCAGGCATACGTCTCATTGCAAGAGACAGATTCTTTATTCCCAGTATGGAGTTGAATAGGAAGTCCACTCCCGGATAGCAGGGCACCACCTGCCCATTGAAGGATGCAACTCCGTATTCTTCTTTCAGTATCTTCTGTATCTTTTTATAGTATCCAAGGAATGCCTTCTGTTCGTCGAAGCACTTCTGAAGGTCCGCAACGGTTATGGTGCCGTCCGCCCACATCGGATACTTCTTACACATACCCTTTTCCCAAATGAATTTGGTGGGATCAGCGGTATATTCGTCGAGTTCTTCCAGTTCTACAAGAGCATTGTCCTTGTATTCGATACCATCGTCTCTTATGATGTAGGTCCCTCCTCCGAGGTGATCCACAAGACGGACGATATTTCTGACTCCCAGTTCAAAGATCACGTCGAAATTGTACTTCTCCTGATGCTCCCTTATGACCTTGGTCATTATATCGTAGTTTCTTAAGCCCTCATTGAGGGTATATCCTCCGCCCAGTATCTTCCACGTTACGAAGAAGGACATATGGGGAATTCTGTCGGGTTTTTTGAATGTCGCAGCGTCACGGAACAGCTTAGTCCTGTATGCGACCAGTTCCTTATTGTTCATAGGTTCTCCTTTCTCTAAAAAGAGCGCAGGAAACTGTGCTCCTACGCTTATTATTTATGTTTTTTTGAGCTTTTGCCACAAACAAATACCGTGATTTAGCCCACTATTATCGGGCATTTTAACGGTCTATCGGCCGTATTTCTACTTTTTTCCGAAAAGACGTACTGCGCTGAGCCACAGTGCCAGCTGTCCGAGAATATTTGTAGGCTCTATCACCCAGTGGGTCTTAGGATCCGTCAGGTCTACGCTTGCGCTGTAGGGAATGAGAGCAGCCGTGGTAATGATAGGAACGATGGCGAGTATCATCGCAAGGCGGTTCTTTTCCTTGGCGGCCATGGCTATCATGGTCCCGTATATGAGGAAAGTACCGATGGCGGCGGTGAGCTGCGCTCCGGAGTTCGCTCCCTGGGACACGCATACGAATACGGAAAGCGCGACGAATACTACAGGAACGACGATCTTGACCCAGGTCTTGAGTCCCTTATAGGTCTTCTTTTTGTGGATGAGAAGAAGGGTCACTCCGGAAATGAGGAACCCTATGTCGGTCGCATAGAACAGCGGTACGGGAAGCGTGAAGTGGATGATGTTGAGCCCCACAAGAGTCTTTCCGAACGCGATGATGTAGCCGGCAGTCATGGAAATGATGGCGCCTGCCTTCAGGACCTTGAGCATGCCGGGATCGGCATTTTTCGCTTTAAGACCTTTGAGAAGAGCCACAAAGAACAGCGTGTAGATGATGGGATTCAGAAAATCCATAAGTCCAAGCCAAATAGAAAATCCTTCGTTCATTGATAATTCCTCCTAGAATCAAATTTTAGATTTTGCAAAAAAATACGCAGGGACGTCCCCTGCGTATATTATCGATTCTTTAAGAATTATCTTCCACAAACAAATTCCGTGATTTAGCCCCCTATTATTGTCCTAAATACTTAGCTATTTATTTGAGTCTCGCGGAGATAAGGTGAACGTGCTTTACGTGGCGCACCACCGTCATTACCTCCTCCAGGGAAATTATGGCCTTGTATTCCATCCAGAACTGAAGGTCCGCTATTATGGAATAGCAGAACTCCTTTATCCTGAGCTCGTAGGCCAGGCCTTCGGACAGCTCTTCTTTCTCACCTGTTTCACTTATGAATATCATGGAATACCGTCTGAATATGCTCTCAAGATCTTTCTCTATCCTGTCCATGAACACCAGGCCGTAGCCGGCATTATAGAGAGTGGATATATCTCTCTTTCTGCTCTCCATGTAGGCTATGATGGCGTTCTCAACTTCAAAACCTTTGATCTTCGAAGTATGACCGTAGGAACTGCTCAGAGTAAAGGAATTCCTAAGACCCTGGGAGAATTCCGCCATGGTCTCCTCCAGAACGTCTTCCATACTGTAGAAATGATAGTTGTACGTGGATCTGTTCACTCCGGCGACGGCAACAAGGTCCTTGACCGTGATCTCCTTGAGCTTTTTCGTTTCAAGAAGCACGAGCAGTGCTCTGCAAAGTTTTTCCTTTCCCTGCTGATTGGTATTTCCCATGGACTAATGCCTCCTTGTTTTTTCAGTATATACCTTCCCGTTATTTTTCACAATTTTAACGGACAAAATAACGGGTAAAACAGAAACAAAAAAATAACGGATCCTGAAAGGATCCGTTTGTTACTGGAGGCGGCACCTGGATTCGAACCTGGGAGTAAAGGTTTTGCAGACCTGCGCCTTACCACTTGGCTATGCCGCCTTAAAAAAATGGCGGGGGTAGAAGGATTCGAACCTTCGCATGACGGAATCAGAATCCGTTGCCTTACCGCTTGGCGATACCCCTGCGAAAAATATTGAATTGTGGGGTGGGTAGTGGGAATCGAACCCACGAATACCGGAGCCACAACCCGGCGTCTTAGGCCGCTTGACTATACCCACCGCATCAACAAGCAGCTTCAAAGATAATGGTAGCGGCGGGTGGATTCGAACCGCCGACCTTCCGGGTATGAACCGGACGCTCTAGCCAACTAAGCTACACCGCCACGTACATCTCTTTTTTTCAAAGACTGCAACGAAAATGTTAACATCTACAAGGCCCAATGTCAAGAAAAAAGATTTGTTTTATGCCCTGTTTTGATATGCAAATATTCCGGAATTCCGGCAATGTCCGTATTGACAAAAAGAACATTTGTTCTTATAATACAATTACATCGCAAGGGGAGGGGCATTGGGATGAAAGTTGTAGCGAGGCCTATAGACGCCATCGTTGTATTCAAGAGCACGGGGCATCCGCTTCCGTATAAATTCAAATATACCGACCAGTACGGAGAAAGCCGCGAGATCTATGTGGGAAAGATACTGTACATAGATGAAAGGCGACTGGCCGGAGTCGATATGCTGGTCTACGAATGCCAGAGCACCGTGGACGACGCGGATACCCGCTATCAGCTCAAATATTTCATCCCGAGCTGCAAATGGCAGCTTTACAAAATTTAAAAGGGATCCTCCGCAAAGAGGATCCCTTTCTTTATCTTATTATTCAGTCTCCGTCTATCCTGTTCGCCACGGCTTTGTAGAGGAGCACCAGGGCTGTCGAGAGAAGGATTCCGCCCACTATGTCCGTGAACCAGTGCACTCCTGAGAAGAGTCTGCTCAGTACCATGAGGGCGACCAGTATCGTTCCCGCAATGACGTTCTCGGCTTTTTCGGAAGTTGTGCCCTTCCTGTTGAATACTCTCTGGCTGAACATGGTTATGAACACGCAGAGGGCCAGCACCGTGTGGGAACTGGGATAGGAAGCTTCCAGGCTTCCGTCCGCTTCAAGTATGGGCCTGTAGTTGATGATTATCTTTTCGAATGCCGCGTAGAAAGCTATGACTACTACGTAGAATATGCCGAGGAAGATTATTTTCCTGTCAACGGCTTTAAGGCCCTTTCCCTTTATGAACTGTATAAGACCCGTGATTGCAAAGGCAGCGCATACGGCAAGCGCCGCATACCCGAGCCTCTCGGAAAAATTGTACCAGAACTCGTTGTACCCGAACATCTCATGGAACTTCGCGTTCAGGGAAGCGAATCCCACCGAAGAGCCTTCCGGTCCTATAGCCTGCACGTCTATTTTCTTCACGAGCACCGTGAATACGGCAAAGACAACGAAAAACAGTGCCGATTCTATATATCTCTTAGTTGATTTTTTCATTTATGATCTCCATCATCTTATCGACTACGTCGGATATCTTGAGATCCGATGTATCTATTTCTATTGCATCATCTGCTTTTTTCAGAGGATGATAATCTCTGTGGGAATCCCTGTAGTCTCTCTCCTGAATTTCCTGCTCCACCTGATCCAGGTCGCATTCTATCCCCTTTTCCCTCATCTCGCATATCCTTCTGTATGCGCGGATTCGGCTGCTGGCGGTAAGGAAGAATTTGAACTCGGCATCCGGGATTATTACCGTCCCTATATCCCTTCCGTCCATAAGAAGGCTCCTTTTCTTCGCAATGGCCATCTGGAGTTCTCCAAGTTTGTCTCTGACAGCCGGTACTGCAGAGCTTTCAGATGCCATGGAAGATACTTCCGGAGTTCTGATAAGGCTGCTGACGTCTTCTCCGTCTAAATAGACTTTTCCGCCGTAGTAGTCTACGTCGGTGGTATCAAGAAGTTTCCCGAGGGCTTTCTCATCGTGGTAATCGGTCCCGGTCCTCAGGAGTTTGAGAGCGATGGCTCTGTACATAGCTCCCGTATCTATGTAGTCGATACCAAGCTTTTCGGCGAGAAGTTTTGCCATGGTGCTCTTCCCGGCTCCCGCCGGACCGTCTATAGCTATCCTGTATATCTTATCCATGCTATTCTTTTTTGCCTTTCTTCCCGCTGTTGCCGAGCAGTTTCTCAACTTCTGCGACAAAGGTGTTCACGTCTTTGAAATCGCGGTATACGGAAGCGAAACGGACATATGCCACCTCATCGAGATCTTTGAGTTTATCCATGACGATCTCCCCTATGAAGGTGCTTGATACTTCCTTTTCCATCATATTGTTGAGACCGCGTTCCACGTCGTCCACGATGGCTTCCATCTGTGCCATGGAGACCGGTCTTTTCTCGCACGCTCTCATGATACCGTTCAGGACCTTGTTGCGATCGAAGTTCTCTCTTCTCCCGTCGTGCTTCACTACGAGGAAAAGCATTTCCTCGAGCTTCTCGTAGGTCGTGAATCTCTTACCGCATGACGGACACTCTCTGCGCCTTCTTATGGCGTGACCGTCTTCGGTAGGTCTTGAATCTATGACTTTAGTGTCAGGAGTCTCACAAAATGGGCATTTCATACTTTTACCTGCCTGTCTGTCTACAAGAGTTATTAACAACATTTCAATTCTACGCTATATATTGTGGTTTTACAAGATTAATTGTTGTGATATAATCTTTCGACAGCAAATACCGTTGCAGAAGAGGTAGACCAAATATGTAGACTACATTCCTGAAGATATCAACAACGTATTTTTGTTTAGCAGATCAGTGAAAAAATGAACAGACAGGAATTAGAAAAACAGATAGAAAAACGCCGTATATTCGGCATCATATCCCACCCGGACGCAGGTAAGACCACCCTTACTGAAAAGCTCCTGCTTCACGGCGGAGCCATCAGAGAGGCGGGAACCGTCAAGGCAAGAAAAAACGCTAAATTCGCGACCTCCGACTGGATGGAAATAGAGAAACAGAGGGGTATCTCCGTCACCAGCTCCGTTATGCAGTTCGAATTCGGAGGCAAGGTAATATCCATCATGGACACGCCGGGCCACAACGATTTCGGAGAAGATACCTACCGTATACTGACCTCCGTAGACAGTGCGGTAATGGTCATAGACGCAGCAAAAGGTATCGAGGTACAGACGAGGAAGCTTTTTGCAGTTTGCCGTATGAGAGGTATCCCAGTATTTACCTTTATGAACAAACTGGACAGAGAGGCGAAAGATCCCATAGAACTCCTCTCTGAACTTGAAGACATCCTGGGCATGCCCGCATGCGCGGTGACCTGGCCCATCGGATCGGGACTCAATTTCCAGGGCATATACGACATACTGAAAAACGAAGTACTGCTGTATAAGGAAAACAGGACCGTAAAACTCGGAGAAGACGGAGTATTCGGGAATGAACTCGACGATATAATCACGCAGTTCAACCTCAAAGCGCTCAGAGAACAGCTGGAGCTCCTGGAAGGAGCCGGATATCCGGTGGACAAAGACGACATATCAAAAGGCGAGCTCACGCCCGTTTTCTTCGGATCCGCCCTTACGGATTTCGGTGTCACATCCTTCCTAAATTACTTCCTGGAGATGTCCCCTGCCCCCGGGCCGAGAAAACTTGCAGACGGTTCCTTTGTGGATCCTCTCGCCGATACCTTCTCCGGCTTTATCTTCAAGATACAAGCCAATATGAATCCTGCCCACAGAGACAGGCTTGCGTTCCTGAGGATATGCTCGGGTACCTTTGAAAAAGGTATGACCGTCACCCTTTCGAGAACAGGCAAACCCATAAAGCTTGCCCAGAGCACGCAGCTCATGGCAAACGAAAGGGAGAACGTGGAAACAGCCATAACCGGAGATGTCATAGGTATATACGATACGGGCAACTTCCAGATAGGCGATACGCTCTGTACCACCAAGGAGCCCATATTCTTCGAACCGCTTCCCACCTTCCCTCCGGAACTCTTCGCAAGGGTCTCGGCAAAGGATTCCATGAAGACGAAGCAGTTCCAGAAAGGCGTACAGCAGCTGGCTCAGGAAGGAGCCGTTCAGGTATATCACAACGAATACAACGAAGTGATAATAGGTGCCGTAGGTCAGCTCCAGTTCGAAGTGTTCACTTACAGACTGGAAAACGAATACAACGCCCCCGTTCGTTTCGAGCCACAGGATTTCCAGCTGGCGAAGTGGATAACAAGTTCCGACGGAGGAAAAACAAACGATATCGATCTTGATACTGTGAAAAAATGTCTCGACAGCAGGTCATCTCTGGTATTCGACCGTTTCGAAAGACCGGTGCTGCTTCTGGCCAACCAGTTCACCTTGAACTTCTTCAGAGACAGACATCCGGATATATTGCTGGCAGAAGCCACTGAAGTATAAAAAAAAGCTCACCCTTGCGGGTGAGTTTTTTTATGCAATATTTTGAACTACTTGAGAGCGTCTTTTGCAGTGTTGCAGAGAGATGTGAATCCGGCTGCATCGTATACTGCGATCTCGGAAAGCATTTTTCTGTTGACTTCCACTCCGGCCTTCTTGAGACCGTTCATCAGCTTGCTGTAGGAAAGACCGTTGAGTCTTGCTGCTGCATTGATCCTGGTGATCCAGAGTCTTCTGAACTCTCTCTTTCTGAGCTTGCGGCCCATCTGAGCGCTTCTCATAGCTCTCATGACTGCAGGGTTGGCTGCTCTGAATGTACGATGCTTTGCGCCGTAGAATCCCTTGGCTGCCTTTAAAATCTTCTTATGTCTTTTCTTAGCGTTTACTCCGCCTTTTACTCTTGCCATTGTCTTCTACCTCCTACTTTCCTACCAGTACACTCTTGATTCTCTTGTGATCTGCGGAAGTCAAGTAAGTTGCCTGACGCAGGTTCATCTTTCTCTTCGGTGTCTTCTGAGCCGTCAAATGGCTCTTGTATGCCTTGTTTCTCTTTATTTTACCTGTTCCGGTAAGCTTGAATCTCTTCATTGCCCCTCTGTGGGACTTCATCTTTGCGCCTTTTGCCATGATGATACCTTCCTTTATATTTTTTTACTGGTCAACTTGTGTAGCTTCCTCGGCGGCTTTCGCAGCCTCTTTGGCAGCCTTCGCTGCTTTTTCCTTTTCTTTAGCGGTCTTGGGTGCAATAGTCATGGACATGTTGCGGCCTTCGAGCACGGGCTTTTTTTCTATGTTGCCCATTTCGGATACCATCTCGGCAAAAGCGAGCATAGTCTCCGCACCTTTATCGGTGTAGCCCATCTCTCTCCCGCGGAAACGCATAGAAACCTTAACTTTGTTTCCTTCGCCTAAGAACTTGGAAACAAGTTTTGCTTTCGTTTCAAGGTCGTGGTCTTCGGTGAATATACCAAGACGCATCTCCTTTACTTCCGTGGTCGACTGCTTCTTTTTGGCTTCCTTTTCCCTCTTCTGCTGGTTGTAGCGGTATTTGCCGTAATCGGCTATCCTGCAGACCGGCGGAGCGGCGTTGGGAGAGATGTTGATGAGATCGAGACCTGCTTCTTGAGCGGCAGCCAGAGCTTCCTTTATGCTCACTACACCGATCTGGTTCCCATCCGCATCGATCAGACGGACTTCCTTAGCCCTGATCTGATCATTGATAAGTGCTTCCTTGCTAATGGCTGTATCCTCCT
>JAFRIQ010000035.1 GCA_017432725.1 Bacillota bacterium | reverse complement strand
TCGGCTCTCGTGTCGATGATAATATGGTTCAAGGGTGAAAGGCATATTTCGAACCTGGTGACGAAAATGGCTTTCGGTAAATATCTCGACAGGATACCGAATGCGAAGACTCCCTACGACTGGCTCAGCCGCGACGAAGAGGTCGTAAATAAATATATGGATGACCCAGCCTGCGGATTCCTCTTTACGGCGGCAGGATATGCGGATCTTTTCCAGTTCATCAAGAACATGACCACGGAAGTCGTCTATACGCACACGATCAAGGACATACCCATTTTCGTAGTGGCAGGGGAAGAAGATCCTGTCGGAGCATACGGCGCGGGACCCAAGGAATACTATGATAAGCTTATAGGCCACGGCTGCAACGCTTCCATCAAACTCTATCCCGGTATGAGACACGAGATACTCAACGAGATAGGCAAGGAAGAAGTGTATGAAGACATGAAGAACTTCGTCCTCGGGAATCTAAACTGATATGGTCAATATATGAACTCCCGGGACAACATCCTGAAAGACGAGTTCAAAGAAGAATATTATCTTATTAGAGGAAGACGAACATGAACGAGTATACATTCAAGAGCGTGAATGGGAAAGACACCATACAGTGCTACGAATGGGTCCCCGAAGGGCAGCCCAGGGCCATACTGCAGATAGTACACGGAATGGCTGAGCACTCGATGAGGTATGCTGGTTTCGCCGAATACCTGGCGAAAAACGGCATACTGGCAGCGGCTCACGATCACGTAGGCCACGGAAGATCTTCAGATCCCGAAAACTGGGGATATTTCGGAGCTAAAGAAGGCTGGATCACCATGATCTACGACGTGGAGGAGCACAGGAAGCTCATAGACAGCAAATATCCGGGGATCCCTCATTTCGTACTGGGTCATTCCATGGGCTCCTTCGTGACCAGAATATATCTCTCCGAATTCGGCAGGGATATATCGGGCGCAATTATCATGGGCACGGCCGCCAAGAACGCCGCCGCCCGCATGGGCGCTTCCATGGTGCAGATGATCAGAAAAGTCAACGGCGACAAATACCTTTCGCCCATGATCACGAGCCTTGTCTTTGGCGGCTATCTCGACAGGATACCCGATCACAAGTCCGCCTACGACTGGCTCACAAGAGACGAAGAAGTTGTCAGGAAATACGACGAAGACCCGGCATGCGGATTCACCTTCACGGCTGCCGGATACGCGGATCTGTTCAGTTTACTCAGGTACATGGATTCCAATGCCTGCTATGAGAAGACAGTGACTTCCATCCCCGTTTTCGTAGTAGGGGGAGAGGAAGATCCGGTCGGCGCCTACGGTGCGGGACCAAAGAGCTATTATGAAAAACTTCGGTCTCTCGGATGCGAAAAGGCAAGCCTCAAGATCTATCCGGGAATGAGAAACGAAATACTTAATGAGATAGGAAAAGAAGAAGTCTACGAAGATATGAAGAACTTCATCCTGGAGAATATATAGCGGCATGGTCAACATAGGGAACTCCTGGGACGACATCCTGAAAGACGAGTTCAAAAAAGAATATTATCTGCGGCTCAGGGAATTCCTTAAGGAGGAGTACTCTTCCAGGATCGTATACCCCGATATGTACAATATCTTCAACGCTTTCAAGTACACCCCCTACGAGGACGTGAAAGTGGTGCTCCTGGGACAGGATCCCTATCACGAGCCGGGTCAGGCTCAGGGACTGTGCTTCTCCGTGCCTGCGGATTTCAAAAAGCCGCCATCTCTTCAGAACATGTACAAGGAGCTCGAAGACGAACTTGGCATAGTGAGGACCTCCGGGAGCCTGGAAGACTGGGCAAGGCAGGGAGTGATGCTCCTCAACGCCGTCCTCACTGTGAGGAAAGGCGCCGCCGGTTCCCATGCGGGAAAAGGCTGGGAGACCTTTACCGACAGGGTCATAGAGATACTCAACGAAAGGGAAGACCCAGTGATATTCCTTCTTTGGGGAGGTTACGCCAGAAAGAAGAAAGCTCTGATCACGAACAGCAGGCACTATATACTGGAGTCGGCTCATCCGTCTCCGCTGTCGGCCTACAACGGTTTCTTCGGCAACGGACATTTCAGAAAGGTCAACGAGATACTGGAGTCTTTGGGAAAAGACCCCATAAAATGGTGAAAAGAGGTTTCAAATGAGCAGTATGGTTATAGGGATCTGCGGAGGATCCGGAAGCGGCAAGACCACCCTTGCAAAGAATATCAAGGATTCCCTTGGAAACAACGCCGTCCTTATCAGCATGGATTCCTTCTACAAAGCCCAGCCCGGCACCACCTACGAGGAAAGGTGCCTGACCAATTATGACCACCCCAATTCCATAGACATCGACGTGATGGTGAAGTGTCTTAAAGACCTCAAGGAAGGAAGGGCAACGGACATACCCGTATACGACTTCACTATACACAACAGGAGCGACGAGCCGTGGGAACACCTGGAGAGCGCCCCGGTCATACTGATCGAGGGTATACTCCTCTTTGCTTTTCCTGAAGCCGTGGAGCTTCTGGACAGGAAGATATTCGTCGACACCGCTCCGGACGTCAGGGTCCTGCGAAGAGTCCAGAGGGATATAAACGAAAGAGGAAGAAGCCTCGAATCCGTCATAAACCAGTACCTGGGCACCGTGCGTCCCATGCACCTTGAGTTTGTGGAACCGTACAAAGCCATAGCCGATATCATAGTTCCCGAGGGCGGCAAAAACGACGTAGCCCTGGAGATAATACTGGGATCTATTTTCAAAAAAATGTAAGAAAACGCCCCGAGATCAAGGATGATTATCCTGAGGCTTTCGGGGCTTTATCGTTCGTATATATACGAACGATACGGACTGCGGAGGAGGAGCCTGAAGCGATTTTCCCGCCTCTGTTGTTTACCTTTCTGCCGAAGGGAATATAATACAACTGTCAACCTAAGGAGGATATATGAAACTTCTCGAAGAGCGTATACAAAGAGACGGGACCTGCATAGGAACGGAAATAGTCAAGGTGGATTCTTTCCTCAACCATCAGCTGGACGTCGCCCTCATACGCGCCCTGGGAGAGGAGTTCGCAAGGCTCTTCAAAAAGGAAAAACCAAACAAGGTCCTGACGCTGGAAGCATCCGGCATACCCATCGCCTTCGCCGCGGCGGAAGCTCTTGGAGACCTGCCTGTGGTATTCGCAAAGAAGAGCGCTCCCAGCACCATGATCGAAGACGCCTATACGGCAGACGTAAAGTCCTTCACAAAGGGCACCGTATCCACCATAAGGGTAGCAAAGCAGTACCTGTCCAAAGGAGACAGGGTCCTCATCATAGACGACTTCCTTGCATCGGGCGAAGCCGGTGTAGGCCTTCTGACACTGCTCAAAGAAGCAGGCGCTCAGTGCGTCGGCTACGGAGCCGCCATCGAAAAGGAACATCAGGGAGGACATGCCAGGCTCGAAGCCATGGGCGTCAGAGTCGAAAGTTTAGCGGTCATTACGTCTATAGAAGACGGTATCATACATTTCAAAGCATAAAGCTTAGAGTAAAAAAGGAGAAAACAAATGAAAAAAGTATTGGCAGTTGTACTGGCATTAGCAATGGTCTTTTGCTTTGCAGCATGCGGAAAGAAAGAAGAAGAGTCAAAGACTGTCAAGTTCGGTATGGTCTGCATAGGAAACCCCGGACTTGCATATGACTCCAACTTCATCAATGCGGCAAACGCTGCAGCGGAAGCTCTCAATGCAGAGGGTTATAACATCGAGTGGATCTTCAAACATGACACCAAAGAAGACGCCGCCCTCGTCAAGACAGCAAACGAAGAGCTTGTCGAAGCAGGCTGCGTAGCGATCTTCAACAACTCATACGGATTCGAGCCCTACATGCTCGAAGTCGCGGCTGAAAATCCCGAAGTACAGTTCGTAGGAATGACAAACTGTGTCGGAGCATTCGACGATCTTGACAACACTTCCAACGCTTTCGCAAGAATATACGAAGCAAGATATCTTGCAGGCGTAGCGGCGGGAATGAAGCTCAAGGAGCTCGGCGAAACCAAGCTCGGATACGTAGGAGCCTTCACATTCGCAGAAGTTATTTCAGGCTACACGGCGTTCTATCTCGGAGCCAAGAGTGTATGCCCCGAAGCTACCATGGACGTTTACTTCGTAGGCGACTGGTCTGACGCAGAGAAGGAAGCTCAGGCTGCAGAGACCCTCATCACACAGAACGGATGCAAGGTCATTTCCCAGCACTCCGACAACGTGACCCCGGCCACCACGGCTGAAAGACTCGGCGTGTACCACGTAGGATACAACAAGGATATGACGGCTGAGGCGGCAGGCGCATCCATCATCTCCGCAAGGATCGACTGGACAGAGTACTTCAAGTATGCTCTTAAGAGAGTAGCAGACGGCGGAAAGCTCGATCCCGACTACTGCCACGGCCTTGCCGAAGGAGAAGTAACTCTTACAGATCTCAATACAGCCGTCGCAGCTCCCGGAACAGCGGAAGCTATCGAAGCAGCTAAGGCAGCTCTTCTCGACGGAAGCGTAAAGCTCTTCGACATGAACGCAGTAACGGTACAGGGCGAGCACGTCAAAGAAGCATACGCACGTGACACAGACGGAGATTTTGCAGGCGATACGGATCAGTGCATCACAGCAGAAGGTATTTTCGAGGAATCAAAATATCAGTCCGCTCCTTACTTCGGACTTAGGATCGACGGCATCAATCTCGTAAACGAGGCTTACTAATACAAGACAACAGTCCTCTTTTGAGAGAGGGAAGGCAAAAGCTTTCCCTCTCTCTTGGTATATGACGCGAAAGAGAGAATAGAAATTTGGAACAGACAATTTCCAAACCCCATGCCATCGATATGAAGGGTATAACCAAGCGTTTCGGTTCTACCCTTGCAAATGACAGTGTGGATCTGTATGTAAATAAAGGCGATATCATGGCCATCCTGGGAGAGAACGGTTCCGGCAAGACTACTCTTATGAATATGCTTGCAGGTATATATTTTCCGGACGAAGGCCGTATTTTCGTTAACGGTAAAGAAGTGACCATAGCTTCCCCCAAAGACGCCTTTGCAAACGGAATAGGCATGATACATCAGCATTTCATGCTGATCGACGTTTTCACGGCGGCTGAAAACATCCTGCTGGGGCTGGATGAAGAGGGAAAACTCGACAGGAAACAGGCTGCGGCAAAGGTCAAAGAGATCGCGGACAGGTACGGATTCAGGATAGATCCCAACAAAAAAGTCTATGAGATGTCCGTGTCCGAAAAGCAGACGGTCGAGATCATCAAGGTCCTGTACAGAGGAGCCGATATACTCATTCTGGACGAACCCACGGCGGTGCTGACACCTCAGGAGATAGAGCATCTCTTCGAAGTCATGAGGGCGATGAAAGCCGACGGAAAGTCCATAATCATAATCACACATAAACTCAATGAAGTTATGGAGATATCCGATGTGGTCGCAGTCCTGAGAAAGGGCAGACACATCAAGACAGTAAGAACGAATGAAACCACCCCTGCCGCGCTTACAGAAATGATGGTAGGCAGGAAGGTGGATCTTAACATAAACAGAGCAGATCCCGTGAATCCGCAGGTGCGCCTGAGCATTGCCGGACTTACCGTAAGAGATTCAGAAGGGGTCAAGAAGCTTGACGACGTGGGCTTCGTAGCTTACGGCGGAGAAATACTCGGAATAGCCGGAATAGCCGGCTCAGGACAAAAAGAACTTCTCGAAGCCATCGCAGGTCTTCGGCATATATCGGAAGGCAGCATAATCTACAGCCCCGAAGGGACCCAGCCAATGAATCTGGTGGGCAAGTCTCCGATGGAGATAAGAGACGCAGGTGTCGCAATGGCCTTCGTCCCCGAAGACAGGCTCGGCATGGGTCTGGTCGGCGGTATGGGAATGACCGACAATATGATGCTCAGGACATGGAACAGGAGCAAGGGTATATTCGTCGACAGAAAGGAACCGGAAAGGATAGCCAAAGACGTTTTCGATTTCCTTGAAGTATCAACTCCCGGTATAGAGTATCCGGTCAGAAAACTTTCCGGAGGCAACGTTCAGAAGGTCCTCGTCGGAAGAGAGATAGCTACCTCTCCTTCGGTGCTCATGACGGCTTACGCCGTAAGGGGCCTGGATATCAATACTTCGTATACTATCTACGACCTTATGAGCGGACAGAAAGCCAAGGGCGTAGCTGTCATATACGTCGGAGAAGATCTGGACGTGCTCCTCGCTCTGTGCGACAAGATACTTGTTCTTTGCGCAGGCAGGGTCTCAGGACTTGTGGATGCAAGAAGTGTGACCAAAGAAGAGATAGGACTTCTGATGACTTCCGTAGGAGGAAAGGAGGCTGAAACGCTGTGAACACGAAAACTCCTTTCATAAGACTTGCAAAAAGAGAAAACATCGCAAAGCCGAAGATGTGGCTCATAAGGCTTGCGGCTTTTGCTCTTGCCATACTGATCGGGATGATCATTTACGCTGCGGTGGGAGCGGATCCCGGCAAGGCCTTTTCTCTCATATTCTTCTCGCCTTTCACGAGCAAGATAGGAAGAAGGCAGATACTCAGAAATATAACGACGCTGCTTGGAACGGGTCTCGCTCTTGCTCCGTGTTTCAAGATGAAATACTGGAATATAGGAGCCGAGGGGCAGATAACCATGGGCGCCATGGCATGTTCGTTCTTTGCTTTGAAATTTGCGGACAGGATGCTGTCCCCGGTGCTTCTCATCGTGATGGCTCTTTCAGCTATGGTGTTCGGTGCTCTGTGGGCCGGCATACCCGCATTCTTCAAAGCTCACTGGAATACCAACGAAACTCTGTTCACTCTGATGCTCAACTATATAGCCATAGGCATAGTAGCCTGGCTTCAGGGCGGACCCTGGGAAGGCGTTCCGGGATCTCAGATCATACCAATGTTCAGCAAGAACGCCGTTCTGCCGAAACTGCTGGGCGTTCACATCGGCTGGATAGTCATATTCATCCTGGTATTCCTGATGTTCATTTATCTCAAATTCACGAAACACGGATATGAGATAGCGGTACTGGGAGAATCGGAAAATACGGCTAGATATGCCGGCATGAACGTAAGAAAGATAACGATACGCACCGTGATGCTCTCAGGAGCCATCTGCGGTCTGGTAGGTTACTTCCTTGCCGCAGGAGCGAACGGGACGCTCAACTCGAGTATAGCCGGAGGAGTAGGCTTTACTGCTATCACCGTGGCCTGGCTTTCCCAGCTCAATCCCTTCGCCATGGTGGCCGTATCCCTTCTCATAGTAGTTCTTGAAAAAGGCGCCGGCAGCGTATATACGACGCTTGGAGTTCCTTCTACGGCTTCCGAGGTCATAACGGGAATAATCCTGTTCTGCATGCTCGGCTGCGAATTCTTCATAAACTACAGACTCATCTTCAGAAACAGGAAGGAGGAGAAAGCAGATGAACTTTAATATATTAGGTTTCATAAGCGCCGCGGTCGTAGCGGGCATCCCCATCCTTTTCGGTACGTCGGGAGAAATACTCACCGAGAAATCGGGACATCTCAATCTGGGAGTCGAAGGTCTCATGTATATGGGCGGAGCCTTCGGGCTCATAGGCACGTACATGTATCAGCAGTCTGCGGGAGAATCTGCCATGCCCTGGCTTGCTGTAGTGATCGCGCTTTTGGTCGCGTTCCTTTTCGGAGCTATGGGTTCTCTCATATATTCTTTCCTTACCGTATCGCTGAGGGTCAATCAGAACGTAACGGGACTTGCGCTCACTATATTCGGGACGGGGCTAGGTAAATTCGCCTGCGAGCTCATGAGGGTAAAGGAAGGTGGCCAGATATTCATTCAGAACTATCTGCGTACGGCGTTTTCAGGACCCATATTCCCCAAGGCTATGCAGGATATCCCTGTGCTCGGCAAGCTTTTGTTCAGCTACAACGTTTTCGTTTACCTGGGACTTGCCATGGCTTTGGCAATGCATCTGTTCATATCAAAAACGAGAAAAGGTCTGTATCTGCAGGCTGTGGGCGAGAATCCCGCTACGGCTGATGCGGCGGGCATCAACGTGGTGAGGTACAAGTATCTGGCTACGGTCATAGGAGGAGGCATTTCCGCTATGGGCGGGGTCGTTTACGTTATGACGACCGCCGGCACGGTATGGAGCCCTCACACTCTCGACGGTAAGGGCTGGATATCTGTAGCTCTGGTAATATTCTGTCTCTGGAGCCCTGCAAAGGCTATCTGGGGATCCTTCCTGTTCGGAGCCCTGAACCTTCTTTTCCTGTGGCTTCCAAGCAGGTACATACCCACTCAGATATACCAGATAGTCCCGTATATAGTCACGGTGCTTGTTCTCATTCTCGTATCCATAAGGCAGAGAAGAGAGGATCAGCCCCCGGCGGCTCTGGGCCTTCCGTATTTCAGAGAGGAAAGATAGATACGTACACGCATTTTATGGCAACGTAACAGTTGCCATTTTTCTTTTTTGTGCTAAAATAACAAAATATGAACGTTTATGACTTCGACAACACCATATACGACGGAGATTCCACTGTGGATTTCTGCAAATACTGCATGAAGAGATATCCTTTTGTGATAGCTCACGTTTTTCCCGTGGGTCTTTCCGGCATAAGTCTGGCCATAGGACTGAGCAAGAAGGACAGGTTCAAGTCGGTGCTGTATAAGTTCCTTAAGCGCATACCCGACGTAGACGACGCTGTGGAGGATTTCTGGAACGGACACAGAAAGAACGTACAGAAATGGTATCTCGATCAGAAACAGGAAACGGACGTGATCATTTCGGCTTCCCCCGAATTCCTGTTAAAGCCTGTTGCCGACGAACTGGGAGTCATCCTCATAGCGTCTCCCGTGGATAAAAAGACGGGAAAACTGCTGGGTCCCAACAACAGCAACGAAGAAAAGGTGAGAAGATTCACCGAGATATACGGAGACGGACTCGATGCCGGCGCACGGATGGCAGACCGTATCGATGAATTCTATTCCGATTCAGATAACGATCTGCCGATGGCAAGACTTGCCCGCAGGGCATACAAGGTAAAGCGCGGAAAGATAAGTCCGTGGAACGTATAAAGGAGATAAAACGATGTCAATAGATATGAAAAAATACGTAGAACAGATAGAGAAGAAATTCCCCGAACAGAGCGAGTTCATCCAGAGCGTCGACGACGTGCTGTCAAGCCTGGGTCCTGTGCTCGAGAGACATCCGGAATGGGTAAAGGACAAGATAGTCGAAAGACTTCTCGAGCCGGAACACATGGTATCCTTCAGGGTAGTCTGGGAAGACGATAACGGAGAGCCCCAGGTCAACATCGGCTACCGCTGCCAGTTCAACGGAGCTTTGGGCCCGTACAAGGGAGGCCTCCGTTTCGCGCCCAACGTCTACCCGGGACTCATAAAGGGTCTTGCTTTCGAGCAGATATTCAAGAATGCGCTGACCGGGCTTCCCATCGGAGGCGGCAAGGGCGGATCGGATTTCAATCCCAACGGAAAATCCGACAAGGAAGTCATGCGTTTCTGCCAGGCTTTTATGGCTGAGGCGAACAAGCATATAGGAGCGAACATAGACGTGCCAGCAGGCGATCAGGGCGTGGGCGGCAGAGAGATAGGCTACCTCTTCGGACAGTACAGGAAGATCACCGGAAGATACGAAGCCGGTGTTCTCACAGGAAAGGGCGTCGAGACCGGAGGCCTTGCAGGAAGAGCAGAGGCTACCGGATACGGAATAGTATTCTTCATCCAGAACATGTTGAAAGCGAACGGCGATTCCATAGAAGGAAAGACAGCGGTCATTTCCGGTTTCGGAAACGTTGCCTGGGGAACTGCGCAGAAGCTCGAGCAGGTGGGAGCCAAGCTCATAGCCTTCTCCGGACCCGACGGATACATACTCGACGAGAGCGGTATTACGGGAGAAAAGGTAGAATACATGCTTGAACTTAGGGCAAGCGGAAAAGATATATGCAGCCCCTATGCGGATAAATTCCCCGAAGCCAAGTTCTTCCCGGGCGAAAAGCCATGGGGAGTCAAGGCCGATCTGTATATACCCTGTGCAACGCAGAACGACGTGCATCTCGAACACGCAAAGCAGATCGTAGCAAACGGATGCAAATACTACTGCGAAGGCGCCAACCTTCCCACTACTCCGGATGCGCTTGAGTATCTGCAGAAGAACGGAGTCATCGTAGGACCGGCAAAAGCAGCCAACGCAGGAGGTGTTGCCTGCTCCGCCATAGAGATGAGCCAGAACGCTCAGCTCACGGTCTTCTCCAAAGAAGACGTCTTCGAAAGACTCGAAGGCATTATGAAACACATTCACGATTCTTCAGCCGAAGCAGCTGAGGAATACGGTTTCGGCTATGACCTGGTCGCAGGCGCGAACATTGCGGGATTCATCCGCGTTGCAAAGGCGATGCAGGCTCAGGGTTGGGTCTAGTATGAAATTAAGAGAATTGCTTACAGCCAGGGACGTCACTACGGGGCGTCCCTGGAAAAGACTTCTGGAACTTGCGCTCCCCATGCTCATAGGGAACGTAGCGCAGGCTCTTTACAATACGGTCGACACGGTGGTCGTAGGCAAATACGTGGGCGATAACGCTCTCTCCGCGGTAGGCGCGGCGGGACCGCTCGTCGTCTTTTTGTTTGTTTTCTTCATAGGCATAGCCACCGGAGCCGGTATCCTGGTATCACAGCGTTTCGGCGCAAAAGACAGGGAAGGTCTTTCCCTTGTCATAGGTAACTGCATCAGTATCACCTTCATAGTCAGTATCATCACCACTGCTTTCGGTCTTTTCATGACTCTCGCTCCCGTATTCGGAGGAAGGGATCTTCTTCAGGTGATGAATACGCCTGAAGGAGAGATATATACCTGGAGCAGGCAGTACCTGACGGTCATTTTCAGCGGAGTGACCGCCATGATCTTCTACAACATCCTTGCCGGGATCATGAGAGCCCTCGGAGACAGCGTTTCGGCTCTCGTGTTCCTGCTCATTGCCTGCGGCATAAATATAGGTTTGGACATATATTTTGTAGCGAGGCTCGGCATGGGAGTGTTCGGAGTTGCTCTTGCGACTGTTATATCCCAGGCGATATCCGCTGTTGCCTGCGCTGTAAAGCTGTTCAATATGCACGAATATTTCACGGTGACCCGCAAGGAACTGAGACTGAAGAAGGAAATAGTTTCTAAGCTCATGACCCTGGGCATACCAAGCGGTATAGGGCAGGGAGTGTTCTCCCTTTCCAATATGTTCGTACAGTCTCTTACCAACAGTATGGGAGCAATGGTCATGGCCTGCAGCGTGGTCATAATGAGGATAGACAGTTTCGCCATTATGCCGTATATGTCTCTTGGTAATTCCATGACGACTTTCGTGGGACAGAACTACGGAGCAAAAAGGGTGGACAGGATAGAGCAGGGAACCAGGCAGGGCATACTCATTTCTTTCATAACGTCGGTGACTCTTACTTCTCTTCTGCTCGTGTTCGGTCATCATCTTGCGGGCTGGTTCACGGCTACGGAGGCTTTAAAGGATCTCGCGGTAGCAAATCTGAAGATACTTGCCGTAGGGTATATAGTCCTGGGCGTAAACCAGACTCTTCTAGGTTTCTTAAGAGGCATAGGCTCCACCACCGCCACCATGGTCATAAGCATAGTTACCCAGGTGGCTGTAAGGGTGCCTCTGGCATATTACTTCGCGAAGCTTACGGCAACCGACGCATTCCCGAAAGGCCAGGCCAGGGCGCTGTATATGTCCATGGTCTGCGGCTGGGTCCTGGGATGTATAATGGCCTTCATCTTCTACTTTACAAAAAAGAAGAAATTGTGAAATTTCTGATAAAAGCCCCTCTCAGAACTGTCTGAGGGGGGTTTTATTAATATGGATATATCATTGAAGGTAAAAAAATGATATATTTATGTGTGTATTTTTAAATAAGCAGTTTTCTATTGAGGTTTATACCGGGAGGAAAAACCCATGCCACAAGGCAGAAAAAGAAACATCGTCGGAGAAGGTAAAGACGTATCCAAAAGAGGCGAAGACCTCGGTACGGGTCCTGTAGGCAAGCAGGGCGGATATGCGGGCCGTCCGACGGCAAAGCCCCAGGGAAGCAGCCAGCACAGCTCTTCCTCGCAGGGACAGCAGAAAAGAGACGACGTCAGAGAAAGCGTCAGCTTCCGCAGGTCTACCACAGGCGGGAAAGGCGATACCTTTCAGACCGGCCAGCAGACCGAAAGAGGATATACCGGAGGAGGATACTCAGGAAACAGAGGAGGTCTGTTCGGAGGAAAATTCTTCAGATATCTGATCATCGCGCTGATCATCTATTTCGTCATCAGTTTCGTTTTCGGAAACCTGTTCCCGGGTTCCGGAAACCAGCCCAACAATAACAACAACGGAGGCAACGATCAGCCCGTGACGCCGGGTTCCCAGAGTGAGATAGAGATACCGTTCAACTACAACACGGTGACTGAGACTATCAACGCTTCGACCATATCAGGCGGCTGGTCGCAGAACAACAATTCAGGCAAGCTGGATAACACCGTCGCCAAAGGAGCAAGAGACAAGTTCACCAAGATCACCGGAAACGGCAGGGATACGGTAACGCTCATGGTATACATGTGCGGCGCCGATCTTGAGTCAAGATCAGGACTCGGGACATCTGACATAGTAGAGATGCTCAATGCGGAATATTCCGACAAGGTCAACGTCATCGTCTATACCGGCGGTACGACAAGATGGATGAACGACGTACTGTCATCCAAGACCAACCAGATCATAAAGGTCATGGACGGCGGGCAGATCGGATTCCTTTCCAAGGACGAAGGCAACAAGTGCATGACCGATCCCGCGACGCTCTCAGCGTTCATCAAAGACTGTGCGGAGACCTATCCCGCCAGCAGATATCAGCTCATACTCTGGGATCACGGTTCCGGTTCTCTTGCGGGATACGGATATGACGAGAAATTCACCCAGAGAGGGACCATGGGCCTTGCAGGCATCAACCAGGCACTAAAGGATGCCGGAGTCAAGTTCGACTTCGTAGGTTTCGACGCCTGCCTTATGGCGACTGCCGAAACGGGTCTCATGCTTTCAGAATATGCAGACTATATGATCGCATCCGAGGAAGTTGAAGCCGGATACGGCTGGTACTATACCGACTGGCTCACAAGCCTTTGCCGCAACACTTCCATCTCCACTCTGCAGCTTGGAAAAGAGATAGTCGACGGATTCATCGAATCCTGCGCAAAGCAGGTGCCGAGCCAGAAGGCGACTCTTTCTGTGGTCGACCTCGCCGAGCTTTCCGCAACTATGCCGAAAGAACTCAAGAGCTTCGCTACCACTACTTCCGCTCTCATCAAATCGGATTACAACACCGTGGCGAATGCAAGAGCTACCACGAGAGAATTCTCTACCCAGAATATAGACCAGGTAGACCTTGTGAACCTGGCTCTCAATATGAATACGGCGGAAGGTTCCGAACTGGCCAGGGCCATACTGGGCGCTGTCAAGTACAACAGAGTATCCAGCAACATGAGCAATGCCTACGGACTTTCCATATACTTCCCGTACAAGAAGTCTTCCAGCGTGAAGACGGCTGTAAGCACCTATGAGGCAATAGGTATTGACGACGAATACTCAAGATGTATCCAGACTTTCGCTGGTGTGGTTTCCTCCGGACAGGGCGTACAGCAAAACATTTATCCGGGCAGCACCGGAGGCGGATCTTCCATTCTCGAAGAACTCTTCTCGGGTTACAGCGGAGGAAGCTCTTCTCAGGGTTCTTCACAGGGCTACAGCCCCATGGGATCCGACGAGATGGAACAGCTCATAGGAACACTTCTCGAGTCCCTGCTTTCCGACAGGTCTGTGCTCTCCACCAAGGAGGCTGCTGACATAGTCAGAAGCAACAGTTTCGACGCAAGCAAGCTCATCTGGACTCAGGGCGCAAACGGTCTTTCCATGAAGCTCTCAGGAAACCAGTGGAGCCTTGTAAGGAATCTCTGCCTCAACGTATTCTATGACGACGGGGAAGGATTCATAGATCTTGGACTTGACAATATCTACGACATCACGGAAGATGGACAGCTCATGGGAGCCTACGACGGAGCCTGGATCGCCATCAACTATCAGCCGGTGGCGTACTACTATATGGATGCCCTGGATGACGGTACCAACAATGCCATCTTCGGCAGGGTGCCGGCTCTTCTCAACGGAGACAGGGTCAACCTCCTTATAGTATTCGACAACGATAATCCGCTGGGCACTGTTGCAGGCGCCTGCTTCGATTATTCTCAGGACGGTATCGAAGCCATAGCGAAGAACCTTGTGGAGATCAAGGATGAAGACAGGATCGATTTCCTCTGCGACTATTATGACTATGAGGGCAACTACAGTTCCACTCACATGATGGGCGATGAGATCATCGTCAACGGAGGTCTCGTCGTAAGCGACGTATATCTTCCGAGGCAGGAAGCAGCTCAGGCCAGCTACGTATTCACAGACATATTCGGTCAGGAGTATTGGACTCCGGTCGTACCTCACTAGAAAATACATATACGGATCGGACGGGAACGGCAAATGCCGTTCCCGTTTTTTTTTGCTTCTCCGGTCCAATGTGCACATATATATGCTTTGTGGTAAAATATGAATGAGGTCAATCTCTGGAGGTTTTTCTATGAACGACAAAGCTAAAAAAGGTATCGGTATCGCGGGGCTTATCCTTACGGTATTCGATCTTCTTATGTTCTTTTCTCTTAGACCCTGCTGGAGCGGTATAAGCAAAACTCTGGGCTATACGAACGGGGCGAACGAGCTTTTGTACTACCTGCCCGTATACATCTGCATTTTCTTTGCGGTCATCGCTCTCTCGGATCTTTTATTTGTCATCTTCTCGAAGAAGTGGAAGATATGGCCCATCGTATATTTCGTTCTGGGACTTCTGTTCCTGGGAGTCATCGCAGCTATAGTGATCCTCGGAGCCAGGGACTATCTGCGTTTCGTGTGGCCTTATCTTTTCAAAGCGCTGGGCATCACGGCTGCCATAGGACTTCTTGCCTGGCTGCTCTTTGCCTATCCTGGGAAAAAACTTGCCGAAAAGAAAGCCTTCAGATGCGTCTGTCTTTTCCTTGCCATACTTGCCGCAGGTCTGTATCTCACGGGCTTTTCCCTGAACGGTATTTCCTGCGATCCGGTGGTATATGCGGTGGAAGACGAGTATCAGATAGTCTTTTCCAGCAGCGCTGATTCGCTGGGCTGGGTAAGCATCGGAGGGGAAGAGTATTACGACCTTTATTCCGGAAGCCAGAAGAGCGGAAAGATACATAAAGTCTGCGTTCCGATGTACGTGCTCGACGAGGCCGGTTCCTACGATATCCACGTGCAGAAAGTCATATACAGAGGGCCCTTCGGAGGTTTCCTCGGAAAGGTGATCTCAAAGACAGTAGCTTTCCATGCGCCTGATTTTTCCGACGGGGTGCAGTATCTGAACCTTTCAGATATCCATATGAACAAGAAGGCCGCCGTGAGAACGGCGGAAAATGCCGGCGGATTCGATTTCCTGGTGCTGGTAGGCGATATGGTCTCAGACGTCGAGACCTATGCTGATGCCAATTACGCCAGCGAACTGGCTTCTGCAATGACCGGAGGAGAAGTCCCTGTCATATATGCAAGGGGCAACCACGAAGTGAAGGGAGCCTATTCCGACGACCTTTACATGTTCGTGGGAAGCAAGGACCAGGACTTCTACTATTACGTCAGGATGGGAGAACTGTACGCTCTCGTCCTCGATCTAGGGGAAGACCATGAAGACGACTGGTGGGAATACTATGGAACTGCTGATTTCGACAGCTACAGGGAAGATCAGCTGATCTTTATCGATGAGGAAATAGAGAAAGGCGCCTTCAGAGAAGCAGGGTACCGCATGGCCATCTGCCATATCCCCATCGTATACGTCAATTACAGACATAATCACGAATATATCAAAGACGAGATGACGAAGCGTCTCAACGATATGGATATAGATATGTCCGTCTGCGGGCATCAGCACGAAGTTCTCATATTCGAGCCGGGGCTTGTGACTCCGGGAGAATCCCTGGTATACAATCCGAAATATGCGGAAGGGACCTACAGCGGATACCTTACGGATTTCAATTTCCCCAATCTCATGGTAAGCAAGCCGGGATATACCCAGCCGGAATCCGATTCCGACAGGAGCAGCCATATAGGGCTCTTCGTGAACGCGGATCTTAAGAAGGGACTCCAGAGATGCGTTTATCTCGATTCCAAGGGACTGCCCGTTCCCGTAGTCAATCCCTTCGCGGACAAGGATTACGGAAGCGAGATCGATATATATGAAGACGGTACGTGGAAATAGTTAATAAAATATATTCAGGAGGTAAAGTTATGGATTTTAGTGAAAAGAAAGCTCTGGTGGCATATTTCTCCACCAAAGGCGTTACAAAGGAAGCTGCCGAAAAGGTAGCGGCAGCAACTGACGGAAAACTCTTCGAGATACAGGCAAAGGAGCCTTATACGGATGCGGATCTTGACTGGAGAGTGCCTGACAGCCGCTGCAACAGAGAGTTCAAGGATCCTACCATCAGGCCGGAACTTCTGAAGAAGGCTCACTGCCCAGGAAAGTACGACGTGTACTTCGTAGGTTTCCCCATCTGGTACGGTGTCTATCCCGCTATAGTGCAGAGTTTCCTGGACAGCCTGAAGCTGGCGGGAAAGACGGTAGTGTTCTTCTGCACCTCAGGTGGAAGCAATTCAGGCAAGTCCATAGCCTTTGCAAAAGAGCACACGAAGGATGCGGACAAGGTCACATGGCTCGACGATAAGCTGCTCACGAACGCAAGCCCCGAGGATGTGAAGGCCTGGGTGGATGCCCTCTAGAGAATATCGCTTAATTGCAATGAAAAACGCAGCGCCTTTTCGGCGCTGCGTTTCATATTCTAGTAGCTTCTTTTCTGCCATTTTTTCGACAGGTAGAAGACGACTCCTATTATCAGCGGAATGTTTCCCGCTATGCCGTCGCCCAGCCAGAAACCCTGTGCGGCAAGTCCTCTGACGAATCCCAGGTAATACGCGAAGGCTATCCTTGCGATTATACCGTCTATGATGGCTACGATGAGGTTCAGTTTGCTGTTTCCCGAGCCGTTGATGAGAGAGAAGGCATAGCTTCTTCCCGCGACTCCTGCGAAGCTTACCACGAAGGGGATTATTAGTATGGATGACGTAGCTATTACTTCCGCGTCCTCCGTGAACAGTTCGAACATGGCCGTGGGGTAAAGAAGCACCACAGCTGTAAAGGCACCCGCAATGAGCACGGACAGGAAGAAGACGTAATGTATGGTCTTCCTGACTCTTTCGTATTTGCCCGCGCCTATGTTCTGACCCACTATGGTTCCTCCGGCAATGGTCAGGGAGCTGCTCAGTATATTGATCATCATACCTACCTTGTTGTATATACCGGCCAGGGCCGTGTATACAACTCCGCAGGCGTTGATCCACGCTGCCAGTATAAGCTTTGATGCGCTGACAGAGGCGGTCTGTATGGACATAGGTATGCCGAGTTTAAGAAGAGACCGAAGAGTGCTGGGGTCAATGGCGAAACTTGAACGTTTGAAATCGAATCCGAACCTGTCTCTGTGCCTGTAAAGGTAGATGATAGCCGTAATGAAGGATACTGCCTGTCCTATGACTGTCGCAAGAGCCGCACCGAAGGGGCCCATACCCAGGTATTTGACGAAAGCTATATCGAGCACGATGTTTATTATCGACGCTATGGCGATGAATATGCAGGGCTGCTTCGAATTGCCCATGCCTCTTAAGATAGCGCAGGTGGAGTTGTATCCCGCCATGAAAAGTATGCCTCCCACTGAACAGGTGAGGAAGTACTTCTTCGCGTCTTCGTAGGCGCTTGCGGGCGTGTTGAGTATCCTGAGAAACCAGTCGTCGGCGAAGAGACATATCACCCCCATAACGAGGGAGATGATAAGGCTCACGGAATAAAGGTTCCCTATGAGCTTTTTTATCCTGCCTGTTTCTCCTGCTCCTGTTGCCTGGGCGATGAGCACCTGCCCGGCGCTGGCAAAGCCCATTATTAGGGCCATGACCAGGAACAGAAGGTCTGCGCCTACAGATACTGCGGCGAGTCCAATCTGGCCTTCCACGCGGCCTACCACGAGCATATCGACTATGTTGTATATGGCCTGCAGGGAGTTTGCTATGAGCAGGGGCCATGCGTATACGAATATGTTCTTTATTATGCTTCCCTGGGTAAGATCCCTAAGAAGCATCTGCTGATCTTTTTCCATATCACTCATTATCCTTTCCCGTTCCAGGCATGGGAACGGTATCTATGCGTATATCTTCCGGGCTGCCTTCCTTGGCTTCAACGGTGCCTTCCAGTACTCTGAATACGGGACCGTAGGGATTGTCCGGAGTTTCTTCCATAATCAGCATTGCGCTGAATTCCCGCCCCTTTTTATCGACGAGTTTATTCTTCTTGACGATCTTCCCGGCAAGGAAGTTCTTCGCGTCTGTCTTTGTGAAAGACACCTTTGAAAGGAACTTCTGGTTGGGGTCCTTCCATATTATGAACTTGCAGCCGTCTTTGTATCCCGAGCAGCCGTAGCCGTTCTTCGTCTCGACTACGTCTCTTCCGCAGCGGGGGCATTTGCCCAGGACTTTGGGTTCTTCCTTTACGAGTTCCTGTATCCCGAAGCCGGCGCTGTGATTTTTGTTTCCGTCGTCCGTTATATATACCATACCGGAATAGGTGCTCTTCTTGCTTTCGGAATAGAGCTTCTTGACGGCCACCGTATTTGCGCTTCTTTTTTTGCCCGTTCTTATCTCTTCGCCGTCCGGCGTTTTGCGTATTTCTTCGGTCCATTCTCCGGACAGCCACTGGTGTACCATATCGCCTGTCACGGTAGTCTTCTGCATCATTCCCGAGGGGGCCTTTTTCCAGATAACGAACCTGCAGCCTTTTTTGTATCCGCTGCAGCCGAAACCTCTTTCTCCTTCTATGACGGGTTCACCGCATCTCGGGCAGTTTCCGTAGCTTATTTTCCCTCGCCTTAAGGTCTCGGGCACCAGATAGGCGTCAACGGTTGGGTATTCTCCGGAGACGACGTTTTTTATCATCTCCAGCACTGAGTCCGTAAGATCGGTCCAGGGCACCTGCCCGTCCTGTATCTCTTCCTGTACTGCCCACCAGTATCCGGTCATATCCGGTTTCTTGAGTTCTTCCGGAAGTATCCTGTAAAGCTCCCGTCCGAAGCCTGTGGACTGTATGCTCTTTCCCTTGGAGACTATATATCCTCTCTGCTCCAGGGTGTCTATGATCCCGGACCTCGTAGCGGATGTCCCTATGCTGCCGTTTTCTCCCTTCTTGTCCTTGTCCTTTGCCAGGAGCAGTTCCTTTGCCTTGGGATCGGTGACGTACTTCGCAATCCTGGTCATATCCTCGTTGAGAGTGGCTTTCGTGTATCTTGACGGAGCCTTGGTCTCTTTTGCCTCAGACCATGCATCTGTGCATTTTCCGTCATAGGTCCCCGGTTCTATGAGACTGAGATCGTTTTCGCTCTCTTCCTCGTCCTCGTCGTCCTTGTTTTTCTCGGGCCTTATGAGCTGCATGTATCCGGGGGATAGTATCTTTGTGGAGACGGCTTTCAGCATCCCGCCTTCTATAGCTGCCTCGAGATTGCTTCTTTCCTTTTTCGCAGGGGGCAGGAACTGGGCTATGAAATATTTCATTATGGCCAGGTACACGTTCCGCTCTTCTTCGGAAAGCTTGGAAACGTCGAAACGTCTGTTCTGGGGTATTATGGCCGTGTGGGCCGTGATGTTATCGTCGTCGAAAGCCTTGCTGTGGAGCTTAAGGTCTATGGGCAGACTTCCGAATATGCGACCGGCGGGATCGTTTTTCAGATTGTCCATGACCTGGGCAACGGTGGCGGGAGCTTCCTTGTACTGCTCTTCCGAGAGGTACTGGCAGTCAGAACGGTTGTAGGTTATGGCGTTGTGCTCGTCTCTTAGGCGCTGGGTTATCTCCAGTGTCTTGGAAGGATCGTATCCGAATTTGCCCGAGCAGTAGGTCTGAAGTTTTACAAGGTTGAAGGGCAGGGGAGGCTGCTCTGTTATCGCCTTCCTGCTGACGGAAATGTCTTTGAGTTCTTTTCCCTTCAGGGATTCGGTAAGGCCGGAAACGTAGCTTTCGTCACTGAGCCTTCCGTCTGTAAGGTAGGAGCTGTCCTTCGCAGGTTCGAAGACCGCTTCCAGGACCTTGCCGTCTATGTCGATCTTTGCCTTTACGGTGAAATAGCTCTGCTTTTTGTGGTTTTCTATGGCCATGTCTCTGGCGACCACCAATCCCAGGGCAGGGGTCTGCACGCGGCCTACGGTGAGCATTTTCACCTGGGGATTCTTAAGGGTGAAGAACCTGCTGAAATTGTAACCAACCATCATATCTGCCACGCTCCTGGCATGGGCGGACCAGCCGGAGTTTTCGAACTCCCTGTTGTCCTTCATGTTGGCGAGGGCTTTCTTGAGGGCTGCTTTCGTAGTATCCCCCGTAGACAGCCTGTATACGGGACCTTCGTATCCGAACCAGCGTATTATCTCGTCTATGAGGTACTGACCTTCGTCGTCCGGGTCGCCTGCGTGTATGACGCACTCGGCGTCCTTAATGAGCTTTCCTATCTGATCAAGTCTTTCCTCTTTTCCTTCGCAGGGCTTTTTCCCCCAGTCGTCGAAATATATGGGAAGGGTATCAAGAGACCATTTCTTGTACTTTATATCGTAATCCTCAGGGTCTTTCAGGGTAAGCAAATGACCGAAGGCGGAGATTATATCGTATTCTCCCTTCTCCGTATATCCGTTATTCTGTACTGCGCTGCCGTCTATTGCGTCGGCTATGGCGCGGGCCAGCATGGGTTTTTCGGCTATGATCAGCTTCATTCTTCCTTAAGACTGTTTCCTCTGAAATGTAACAAGGCATTGTATCACATTTGGGCTGTGACTGTGAACAGCTGATACTTTTTTCATAAACAAAGACTCCGTACATCGCCTTTCATCCTTTTGGCGCGCTGCCTTTTTGCCCGGGATGCATTTTTTTGTCTTAAAATACATAAATATCATCAAAAATTTGTTTCTGGAACACAGAAAATGCTTGATAATGTGTTTGTCAGGGTGTAATATTACAAAAAAGAAAGGATCATATATGTACAGAAACTTCTCATCATCTTCAAGCTCTTCATCCCGCTCCTCCAAAGGTGCGTGTTTTGCTGCAGCTTAAAGGCGATCCGAGAGTATAGAAGTTTGGTTCGATTTACCGGAAGGCTGCAGCCTTCCGGTTTTTGTTTACGGGAGATACAGTTATGGAAGAAAGAGTATACAATTTTTCGGCGGGGCCCAGCCAGATGCCTCTCGAGGTCCTGGAAAAGGCCAGGGATGAGTTCTTATGCTATCTGGGAGCCGGCTGCTCGGTCATGGAGATGAGCCACAGGTCGGCGTCCTTCGACGAGATCATAGACGGGGCGGAAGAGACCTTAAGAAAGATAATGAGGATACCTGAAGACTATGCCGTCCTCTTCATGCAGGGAGGCGCTACTACCCAGTTCTCCATGGTCCCCATGAACCTTGCCGCTCAGGGCGACACCTTTGCCTACATTCAGACGGGGCAGTTCGCAACGAAGGCCAAGGAGGAAGGCGACCGCTGGGGAAACGCCGTATTTGCCGGAAGCTCAAAGGATGCGAACTATTCATATATACCGGAAACGGCGGATATCCCGCCGGGCGCTAAGTTCCTCCACATAACGGGGAACAACACCATATACGGGACCTCGTTCCCGGAGCTTCCCGCTCACGGAGACGTGCCGCTGGTCGCCGACTGGTCCTCGGCGATCCTTGGAAGATGGATAGAGGTGAAAGATTACGATCTAATCTACGCCGGAGCCCAGAAGAACATGGGGCCTGCGGGCCTGGCAGTGGTGATCATGAAGAAAAAGCTGCTGGAAAGGGATGTGGATCCCGTGGTACCCATAATGCTCAGGTACAAAGTGGCGGCCGACAACAGGTCCATGTACAACACTCCGCCCACCTTCTCCATATACATGGCAAAGCTCATGTTCGAGTGGGTCCAAGGCAAAGGCGGCGTAGAGGCCATGGAAAAGACCAACAGGGAAAAGGCGGCCATGCTCTACGACTTTATAGACTCTTCGGAGATATATACCAATCCCGTGAGGAAAAAGGACAGATCCATAATGAACGTGACCTTCACCCTTCCTACGGAGGAAGATACCAAAGGGTTCATAGCCCTCTGCAAAGAAAGAGGGATCATAAACATAAAAGGACACAGGTCGGTGGGAGGCTGCAGAGCCAGCATATACAACGGGATGCCTATGGAAGGCGTCAAGAAGCTCATCGATACCATGAAGGAATTCGAACTCAGAAGATAAGGAGATATACAAGATGTATTACGTAAGACTTTATGACAAACTTGCTCCGGCGGGAAGAAGGATATTCAACGAAGGAAAATACGATATAGAGGAAACGGGAGACCACCCTGATGCCATCATGGTGCATTCCACGCCTCTTCACGGTATAAACTTAAATCCGGAGCTCAAATCCATAGTCAGGATAGGGGCCGGCGTCAATACCATACCGGTGGACAAGTGCACCGAGCATGGCATATGCGTGTTCAACTGCCCCGGGGGCAATGCCAACGCGGTGAAGGAACTTACCCTCGCTGCCATAGTCATGACCATGAGGAACGGCGTGAAAGCCATGAACTGGGTAAAGAGCCTTCCGGGAGACGAGAGCGACGCGGGCAAGACCGTGGAAAAAGGCAAAGAAGTATTCAAAGGTCCCGAGATCATGGGCAAGACCATGGGCATTATAGGGGTCGGAGCCATAGGCTCGAGGATGGCGAGGGCCTGCGACGACCTTGGCATGAAGGTGTACGGATACGATCCTTATCTTTCCCACAGCAGGCTGCAGGAACTCAGGCAGTACGTGGAGTTCGTGGACGATATAGACGAGCTTCTGGAAAAGTCGGACATAGTCACGGTGCACATACCTCTTGACGAGAAAAACAAGGATTTCATAGACGCTGCAAAGATAGGTAAGATGAGAGACGGGGTCTATCTCGTAAACTACGCAAGAGGCCCCATAGTCAACGACGACGCGGTCATGGACGCCCTGGAAAGCGGCAAGGTGAAAGCCTACATCACCGACTTTCCCACCCAAAGGCAGATGGAAAACGACAACGTATTCTTCACTCCCCATCTTGGAGCCGGGACTCCTGAGGCGGACGAGAACTGCGCTGTCATGGCTGCCAAGCAGACCATCGACTATATAGAGAACGGAAACATAACGAACTCCGTCAATTTCCCCGACGTCAGCTTCGCAAGAGCCGACGGGGCCAGAGTCACGGTGATCCACGAGAACAAGGTCGGCATGCTGGGGCTCATGACGGAAAAGATAGCCGCTGACGGACTTAATATAGAGAACCTGGTGAACAAGGCGAGGGGCAAGATCGCCTACACCATATTCGATTTCAATACGGAAGTGCCGGAAGACCTGGCGGACAAACTGGCCGCTATAGACGGCGTGATCAGAGTTAGGGTCATAGACTAAAAAAGGCGATGAAAGACAGCATCAGAGAAAAATTCGCGGCGGCAGGAGTTGCGGTGCCGGAGATACTTTTTCCGGATATGGATCTTTCCAGATGGGCATGCGTAGCCTGCGATCAGTTCACCAGCCAGCCGGAATACTGGGAGGAAGCTGAGAAGTACATAGGAGAGGCCCCGAGCTCCCTTAAGCTTATGATGCCGGAAGCCTGGCTGGGAAGAAAAGAGCGGGCTATCCATGAGAAAAATATCCCGGAAACGATGGGATGCTATCTCCGGGATGGCGTTCTTAAAAACCTTGGCCCGGGAGCTGTGTTCGTAAAGAGAGAAACGTCCTCGGGGATAAGGCGGGGGCTTCTTCTGCTTTTGGATCTTTCACGTTACGAGTACGAACCGGGAAACAAAGCTCTTTGCAGGGCTACGGAAGCTACCGTTGAAGACAGGCTGCCCGTAAGGATAGAGATAAGGCGGAAGGCTCCTTTAGAGATGCCTCACGTCATGGTGCTTTTTTCAGACCCCGGAGATCTTCTCATGGGGGAACTGGATAAAAGGACTGAGGGCGAAAAACCTCTTTATGATTTCGACCTCATGATGGACAGCGGTAACATAAAAGGGTGGCACCTGAAAAATGAGAAAGTACTGGACAGCATAGCGGATATACTTCTTAAGCTCAAAGAGGAAGCTCCGGGCGGCATGCTCTATGCCGTGGGAGACGGCAACCATTCCCTTGCGGCGGCAAAGAAGTGCGGAGACAGATACGCTCTCGTGGAGCTGGTGAACCTCTACGATGAAGCTTTAGTATTCGAACCCATACACAGACTGAAAAAGGACGGCCGGGTCGTCGACTATATCCATGGGAAAGAGGAGTGCCTAAGGCTCGGAAGCAGGCCCGGATACGAAGCCGTCATAATGCCGGATTATCCAAAGGACAGGCTGTATCAGGACGTGATAGAAAAAGGCGTGCTTCCCAAGAAGACCTTTTCCATGGGGCAGGCGAAGGATAAGCGCTTTTATCTCGAGTGCTGCCTAAGACAACGCAGCGAGGAATAGGAGAACAACTCCTGTGGGAAATGTGATATCATATCCCATAGGAGTTATATATTTATCATGAGCAGGATACTTCTCGTTGAAGACGACAGATCGATAATAGATTCTCTGAAGGCTTTCCTTACGGAAGAGGGTTTCGATGTGGATTCCGTATCCACCCAGTTCGAAGCGGAAAACCGTCTGGATGAAGGCTTCGATTTATTTCTTCTCGACATATCCCTTTCCCAGGGCAACGGATTCAATATCTGCGCAAAGGCCAAGGAAAAGGGATTGCCGGTCATTTTTCTTACGGCTTCGGGCGACGAAGGAAGCGTGGTCAGGGGGCTCGATATGGGGGCCGACGACTATATTGCCAAACCCTTCAGACCCAGGGAACTTGTCTCCAGGATAAGGAACGTTCTGAGGCGCTATCAGCCCGCGTCCCTCGTGACGGCGGGAAACGTTACCGTGGATACGGATAAGGCCCAGGTGAAAAAGAACGGGGAAGAAATAAGCCTGTCAGCTCTCGAGTACAGGCTTCTTACGGTGTTCATAAACAACCGCGGCCTGCTTCTCACCAGAAACAAACTTCTCGAGGATATATGGGATATAGGCGGAGATTTCGTCAACGACAATACCCTGACCGTATATATAAAGAGGCTGAGGGAAAAGATCGAAGACGACCCTCAGGATCCGCAGATCATAAAGACCGTCAGAGGCCTCGGATACAGGATGGACTGATATGTTCAAGGTACTCAAGAATCCCGAAGTCAAAAAGGAATTCATTATCTACGTCGTGCTCAGCTTTGCTGCCGGGCTCGGCGGTTTTGCGATGAGAGCTCTTTATGCCATCAGCAACGGTCTTTCCGGACGTATCGTAAGAGAGATAAGCGGCTTTACGGGTTTGGCGGTATTGTTTACTGGCATATTGTTTTCCCTGATACACCTTTTATTTTCTGCGAAAAGGTATCAGAAGATATCGGACCTGAGCGAAAGCCTGGACCATATACTTCACGGAAACGAAGCCGTTATAATTTCCGGCAGCGGAGAAGGCGAACTTGCCGTTCTATCCAGCGAGATCCAGAAAATGACGACTACGCTGAAAGAGCAGACAGACCTTTTAAGGTCCGATAAGATCAGGCTCACTGACGCCATAGCTGATATATTCCATCAGATAAGGACTCCGCTCACTTCCATGAATTTGGTGGTGACTCTTCTTTCCGATGAAGATCTCGAGTACGGAAGAAGGGTGCAGCTCACAAGGGAACTCAAGAAACAGCTGGAGCGCATACAGTGGCTCATAGAATCGCTTCTCAAATTATCCAAGATCGACGCAGGTACTGCAGTCTTTACATCCGAAGAAGTATCCGTAAAGAAGCTCATAGAGAAGGCGTCTGAAGCTTTCCTCATTCCTATGGAACTTAGAGGTCAGCAGCTTAACGTTTCCGCAGGGGATGAGAGGTTTACCGGAGATCTTCAGTGGAGCGTGGAAGCCCTGGGCAATATACTCAAAAATGCCATGGAGCACACTCCGGAAGGCGGCAATATATCCGTTTCTTCATCAGAGACTGCCCTGTACACGGAGATCGTCGTGGAAGACAGCGGAGAAGGCTTTGACATAGACGATATACCCCATCTTTTCGAAAGATTCTATAAAGGGAAGAACGCCGGCGAAAGCAGCATAGGAATAGGACTTGCGCTTTCGAGAGCCATCATCACCTCGCAGAACGGTATAATAAAGGCGGAGAATTCCCCGGAAGGCGGCGCGAGATTCGTGATACGCTTTTACAAGAATATAGTCTGACGTAACAATTTATATGAAAAAAATGAGCCGCGAAGGCTCATTTTCTTTTGTCATATTTCTTTTGAATGATCGAAGTAGGAAAGGGTATGCATGGTCTCTTCGCCCCTCTCGTATTTTTCCCGGGGCAGTTCTCCCCCTATATCGCAGACGGTCATTTCTTCATCAAAACCGCTGTACCTTGCTATGAGCTTTCCTTTCGGATCCCATACTGCCGATCCTCCGCCTTTTCCGTTTGAGAGCAGGTTACAGGCTGCCGCGAAACAGCCGTTGTCCGATGCTCTTGCGGGGAGATGGATGCTCCAGTTCTCTATGCACTTGTCGCCGCTCATGCCGCTTGCGTAGGGAAAGAGGAGGAGCTGGGCTCCTTTGGACCTGTATATAGAGGATATCTTGGGCATATGCGACTCCCAGCATATCTGCATTGCTGCAGTCACTCCCCTGACATCTGCTGTCTCGTAACTGTTTCCCGGCAGGAAGAAGGGCTCTTCTCTGGGGGCGACACAGGTTTTCCTGTATATTGTCTTTTTGCCTTCGAAATACAGTTCCTGGGTGATGAAGGGCTTGGCATCTTCTCCTGTACTTTCCGCATATCCGAAGCACACGGCAATGCCCAGATCTCCGGCTTTCTTTTCTATAGCCGCTACGGGAGCGCTGCCGTTGCTTATGCAGATCTCTTCCGCCTTTTCCGGAGCATAACCTGTAAGGCTGCACTCGGGGAAGAGTACGAGACCGGCACCCTCTTTAGCCGCTTTTTCCATATATCCTATTATCTTCTCTGCGTTTTTGCCCGCATTGCCCGTTTCAGGGCATATCTGGACCAGCGCAATACGTAAGTCGTTCATTTCCGTCACCTCTTACCCATTATATATCGCCGTATTGCAATGGCGCTATATATGATACAATGATTTATACGCCGATTTTCAAAGATGATCGGAACGGAATGCCATGATGCGGTGCAGTTTTTTTATCAGGGAGAAGCAATGGAAAAATCAAAACTTTTCGACGAGATAATAGGATCATACTCTGAAGAAGAATGGAAGGCGCTTGAGGACGGGACTCTCGGTATACCGGTAAACGAAAGCAACCGGAGGCTTCTTCTCGATGCAAAAAAAACAAAGAGAAGATACAGGGGCTCTGCAGCGGACGAAGATATCGAAAAACTGCGGACTGCCCTGACGGAGTTCCTTAATGAGACCTGGGCAGACCAGCCTCTCGCCCATAGGTATGTCATAGATTGCTGCCTTTTGCTCACTTTCCTTTATGAGAAGCCCATGCATTCCTTGGAATCTGTCCGTTACTATACTGTAGTGAATGACGGAAAGGCGGAGTATTACTGTCCGCACAAGACCGACAGCATTATCTGCGGCTTCTGCAGATCGAAGTACTGCGACGGGCTTTTTTCGTTATGGGAAGAAAAGGTCGAAGAAACGAGGGAAGTTTTCGGAGATACCTCGGCATATATAAAAAAGAGCATATTCGAGTCGTATTTTCTTGAATCGGGGATCATAGAGACGAAAGATCTCGTATATCACGAAGACGTACGGAAGCAATGCGAGAAAAACCAATGCGGAGCATACGGGACCACCTGGGCATGTCCTCCTGCGGTAGGTACGGTAGAAGAGTGCAGGGAGAGGGTAGGCAGGTACAAAAGGATGCAGCTTTTTTCCAGATCTTACGTGATGCAGGACACTATGGATATGAAAGAAGCCCTGGCAAATATGTCTGACTTCAAAAAATGCGCAGGGCTTCTTGACAAAAAACTGAAAGAAAAAATAAAGGACTTTCTGATCCTTTCCAACGAGTCATGCGGAAGATGCAAGACCTGCACCTATCCGGACGCTCCCTGCAGATTCCCCGAAGATCTCCACCATTCCATAGAAGGTTACGGATATTACGTCCTGGAACTTGCGAGGCAGGCGGGAATAAAATACATAAACGGACAGAAGACCGTCACTTTTTTCGGCGCGGTGATCTACGACGAATAGTATCTATACGAGTATATATCCTCGCCATCCGCGGACAGAGTAGTAGGAATCTGCGCCGTTGTGGAAAACGAATACCTTTCCGTAACGCCTTTCGCAGAAAAGAGCTCCTCCGAGTTTCCGTATATCGTCCGGGGTGGCTATCCAGCTGGAAGTTTTGAGATCGAAGTCTCCGAGTTCCTGCAGCCTTAAGTAAAGCTGCTCATCCATAACGTTTACGCCCATTTCCAGAGCCTGGGACAGCGCGCTCCCTTTTGGCGGGTTATTCTTGCGCTTTCTGAGAGCTTCGTCGTCATAGCAGAGGCTTCTTCGGCCTAATGGAGTTTCTTTGGAACAGTCGCAGAAGATCAGGCGCCCGCTTTCGTCAAAGCCTATGGTATCGGGTTCGCCCCCGCTTTCTTCCATACGCCTGAGGATCTCCAGAGCTTCCTCATTATCAAGGAGGCGCTTTTCGATCTGTTCCCAGCTAAGATCCGGGTGCAGATGCATATTGTTTTTGAATCTTTCTTTTAATACTTCTATCATTGCATATACCTCATGCCTTCTCAGTATTACAGAAGATTTCCGTAAAATTCGAGAGCATTGCGGATATCCTGTTCGTCCGGATGCCCTTTCGAAGTTCCTCCTAGCAGTTTGAAAGGCCCGAAAGTGTTGTATCCGTGACATGAAAATGCTCCGAGAACATTGGCGTTTTTACCTTCTACAGCCGAAGCTATGGACTTTGAAAAATCCTTGCCCATTGCGCTGGTCATTATGTAGAAGATCTTTTTGCCGTCCGGAAGATTGTTCTTTGCGAATTCAATTACGGACTTGTGGAAACTTCCTGCGTAGATCCCGGACGCAAACCCTATGAGATCGTATTCCGAAAGATCCTTTTCCTTTGTTTCGAGTGCATCGAGAGTTTCAATTCCGTACTTTTCAGCTATGGCGTCAACTATCTTCTTGGTGTTGCCGTGATGTACGGATGCGTATACTATTATCGACTTCATTTTTTCTCCTTTTAATTTTCTGTATATATTTTCGTCCATTATATCATGCCGGAGATGCCTGAAATATTTGTTTTTTTGAGTCACTTTCGTGTCACTTTTCCTTTTTATCATAAAAGCGTAAACCAAAAATATATGTCAAAGGGGTTTTAAATATGGAAATAATCAAAGTCGAAAATCTTTGCAAGACCTACGGGGCGGGAAACAACGAGGTGAAAGCCCTGGACGGCGTCAGCTTCTCAGTGGAAAAGGGCGAGTTCCTGGCCATCGTAGGACCTTCGGGTTCGGGCAAATCGACCCTGCTCCACATACTCGGCGGCGTCGATAAGCCAAGCTCCGGAAAAGTGTACATGAACGGGCAGGACGTCTACGCTCAGAACGAAGAGGAACTTGCCGTGTTCAGAAGAAGGCAGGTGGGCCTCATCTATCAGTTCTACAACCTCATACCCGTTCTCAACGTGACGGAGAATATAACCCTTCCGGTGCTTATGGACGGAAGGAAAGTCAACGAGGAAAGGCTCGAGGAACTTCTTGACGTTCTTAAGCTCAAGGAAAGAAGAGACAATCTTCCCAATCAGCTTTCGGGCGGCCAGCAGCAGAGAGTATCCATAGGAAGAGCTCTCATGAACGCTCCTGCAGTGGTCCTTGCCGACGAGCCCACGGGTAACCTGGACTCCAAAAACAGCCAGGAGATAGTAGAGCTTCTCAAGATGTCCAACAGGAAGTACAACCAGACTCTCATAGTCATCACCCACGATGAATCCATAGCTCTTCAGGCAGACAGGATCATAGCCATAGAAGACGGCCGCATTGTAAAAGACGAACGTATCAGGAGGGGCTGATATGAATAATATATTTCATGCTTTTACAAGAAGATGCCTTAAGGAGAACAAGGTCAGGACTCTCGTCACCATCATAGGCATCGTCCTGTCCATGTCGCTGTTTACTGCGGTCATAGAGGGAGGCTACAGCGGCGTCGCTTTCATGCAGCGCAGCGAAGTAGCCCGAGGCGGAGCCTGGAACGGCTGCGTCATTGAAGCCAGTGAAACGACCATTGAGGACGTGGCTTCACAGAAAAGGGTAAAGGCCGTCGGTACCTGGTCGGAACTCGGCTGGGCAAAGATAGGGTCTTCAAACGAATACAAGCCATACCTCCTCATAGAATCCATGGGCGAAGGCTTTACGGACGTGGTGAAGATAAATCTCACCGACGGACGTATGCCCGAAAACGAAAACGAGATACTGCTTCCCGACCATCTTTACAGGAACGGAGATCTCTTTATACCGTCCGGTACAGTCATGGATCTTGAGATCGGAAAAAGGACGGATCTAAGCGGCACTGTCCTTCCGCATAGCGACCAGTATATGAAGGAAGAAGAGCAGCTGTCGGATACTTTTGAAAAAACGTATACCGTCGTCGGTCATTACAACAGACTGTCCAGCGAGCTGGAAAGCTACGCATGCCCCGGATATACGGCGCTGACCCTGGGGGCTGCGGATGGGCAGACAGACCTTTTCTTCGAACTTAAGAGTCCCATGGGTTTCAACCGTTTCATAGATGAGATGACCGAGGATGGGATCATAAACAGAAGTAAACTGATACTTCATTACGATCTTCTGCACGCCTACGGCGTTGCCGGAAGCGCGGATATCTCCGCCGTTATCGGCGGCTTTGCGGCCATACTGATCGTCCTCATATTCTTCGGTTCAGTTTCCCTCATCTACAACTCCTTCTCGATCACCGTAAGCGAGAGGACCAAGCTCTACGGCATACTCAAGTCCGTGGGCGCGACGAAGAAGCAGATAAGGAGCACGGTCCGCTATGAAGCGGCTCTCCTTGCGGCAATCGGTATACCCATCGGACTCGTAGTCGGGTGCGTGGGTATAGGGATAACTCTTTACGCCTTAAGGGATAACTTCAGCTATATGCTCGACACGCCGGCCGACGTCAAGATGAAGCTTGTGCTCAATCCTTTAGCGCTTCTCCTTGCTGCAGTCATATGCTTCATCACCACCATGGTGAGCGCAAACAGGCCCGCGGGAAGAGCCATAAGGATATCTCCCATAGATTCTGTCCGCCAGAGCGAGGACGTAAATATCAAGGCGAGGGAAGTAAAAACCTCGAAACTCACGCAGAAGCTCTTCGGCTTCGAGGGCATGCTGGCATCCAAGAACTTCAAGAGGAACAGAAGGCGCTACCGTTCAGTGGTGCTTTCACTCTTCATGAGCGTCGTGCTCTTCATAAGCGCTTCTTCCTTCTGCTCATATCTCACTGCTCTGGTAGGCGACAGATCGGGATACAACTTAAGGAGCAGGATGGATATAGTCTACACGTATGTCGAACAGGACAGTGTTTCCGTATCTGCGGATGATACCATGAGACTCCTGTCCGGCGTTCCCGGAGTAAAAAGCGGCATGATGTTGTCTTATGTGTACGATTATGTGGGATTCCGCGACGAGCTGCTGTCAGAGGATATAGATCAGCCGGAGATCCGGCAGTATTTCGACAGTTGGGTCGAAGTGCCCGGATACAAGACCATGGACACGCAGATTTATGTCGTAGACGACAGAATGTTCGCAGATTACTGCAGCAGTGCCGGAGCAGACGTGAAGGATTTTACGGATAAAAATGAACCGAAGGCCCTTTTCATCAATCAGAGAAACTTCTACCTGGCCAAAAAGACCGTCGACGTGTTCGGCAAAGACAGCCGTCTTCCCGTAAGCTGCAGCATAATGAACGTGAAGGATATAGAAGGATACTATTTCAGGGGTTCCGAAGTATCGGATAGCGGGGATATTGTCTACGTGTATTATCCCGAAGACTATATGAACGATTACTGGGACGGAAAGGTTAGCGAGCTCGATCCGGAAAAGGCGCTCAGACTGACCCCTGAAGAGGCTGTTACCACCATAGACGTGACCATAGGAGCTTTTGCCGGAGAAGACGCTCTGGATCTCTTCGGCCCCAGCGGGAGCATTATCCTTCCTTACAGTACGGCAGAAGCTATATTCGGAACTGACAAAGCAAAGGACTATACCTCAGCCAAGGAAATGTACTTCCAGGTCGAAAACCATACTGCGGCCTTCGACGCCATGAAGGCTATCCTCAATGAGAAAGGAATGAGTACCGATAGGCTCATAGACTATGCGCAGGACTACGAAGGCATGAAGATGATGGTCACAGTCATCAACGTCTTCGCCTACGGCTTCATAATACTGATCTCACTCATCGCTCTTGCCAACGTGTTCAATACCATTTCGACGAACATCATACTCAGGAGAAGGGAATTCGCCATGCTCAAATCCGTGGGTATGGACAGCAGGGGCTTCAACAAGATGATGAACTACGAATGTATCATTTACGGGGTCAAAGGACTGAGCTGGGGGATCCCCGTGTCGATACTCACCACCTACCTCATATTCCTGGTGGCCAGAGGGGGCGAAGAAGAACTCAGGTTCTTCATTCCCTTCGGAAGCTTCGCAGTGGCCATAGGAAGCGTCTTCATAGTGGTATTCGCGACCATGCTCTTTGCCATGGACAAGATAAAGAAAGACAATCCCATAGACGCTCTGAAAAACGAGAATATATAGGGCAAAAGGATATATACCGGATGCGGCCGTTGCCGCATCCTTTTTTGTTTCAATAAGGCCCGCCATAGTGTATAATATATCGGTTAACACAGATTCGAGAGAACTTCAAAATATACAGACAGGATAAGCTTTATGAAAAGAAAACATATCTCCCTCATATCTTTGCTTCTTCTCCTTGTGCTTCTTCTTGCCGCCTGCGGCGAAGAAGCTCCCGCGGAGCACGACGTATTCGACGCGTATCTTGCTTCCAAAGGCGAAGAGATAATTCTTTATCACGGGGAACAGACCGTGGAAAAGAATATCTTCGGGAAGGTGAAGAGCTGGACATGGGAGTTTACCGAAGACGGAAGCGCCGTCAGGGGAACCAATGTAATCCTCGTGGACGATCCAGCGAAGGATATGGACGGGAACATTCTTTACGACCGTATACTTCTTAACGATACGGAATATTTCATTTCACCCGATGCCCACGCGTCATATTTCGAAGGATCGGTACTGGAAACGGAAAAGTACGTACGTACCTCCGTTACCATTTATCAGAAGCCGGACGAAGCCCGCATAGCCGGTTTCGCCAGAAAGGGAAGCAGGCTCGAGGTAATAGGTTTCGACGGACTTAAGGAAGACGGCACGGTCGAGATGTACAACGTGAAATACGAAGATACGGAAGGCTGGGTATTCTCAAAATATCTTGTCGACACCCAGGAAGACGCGGACGCCGTATACAACGTGGACGGCTGCGCCGACAGCCACGCTGACGACTTCCTGGAAGATCTGGAGCTTTACGGAGGAGACCCGAAGAAACTGGACTTCTATCCTTACGAAAAGCCCAAATTCGAGGGAAACGATTTCTGCGAGGACGTAAGAGCTATGTATCTTTCCGTCGCCTGTTCCTATGATATCGACTGGTATATATCCATAGCAAAGAATTACGGGGTCAACGCTCTTGTAATAGACATACGTGACGACGTGGTGGGCTTCGACGCTGACGTGGTCAGGGAAATGAGTCCCTTCTCCTACGCCTGGCTGTATTACGGAGCCGACACCTACGGAGAGATGATACAGAAGGCCAAGGACGCCGGTCTCTACGTCATAGGAAGGATAGTATGCTTCAAGAATCCCTGGTACGCCACGGATCATCCGGAAGACTGCTACCGCGACTATTACGGAGAACTCATACCCAGCGCCTTCGACAGGGACGTATGGTACTACAACGTGCAGCTTGCCATCGAAGCCGTAAGGAATTTCGGCTTCAATGAGATACAGTTCGATTACGTGCGCTTCGACGAGACCAGCTGGTACAAATGCGATGCCGGAGACTTCGATTTCGGCAACAACGTGTACGGCGAAGACAAGTGCGAAGCGGTGCAGAACTTCCTCTTCTACGCCACCGACATGGTCCACAGGGAAGGGGCTTACGTGAGCATGGACTGCTTCGGAGAACCTGCCAACGGTTACGTGTGTTCCTACGGCCAGCACTGGGCGGCCATGTCCAATATAGTGGACGCCATCTCCGCCATGCCGTATACGGATCACTTCAGCCACGATTATCCGGCTCTCTGGGAATATCCCTACTATACCATAAAGGAATGGGGCGACGGAGCCGCTATCCAGCAGAAGACCATACCCACGCCGGCCGTCGTGCGCACGTGGATAACCGCTTACAGCGTTCCTTACTTCTATGCGGAAGAGGATAAGATATATTACAGCGCCGAGGAGGTTTCCGATCAGGCCCAGGCACTCTGGGATGCCGGGCTTACCGGCGGCTTCATGGCCTGGAACATAGCCTGCGACCCCTACAGATACGATAATATAAGCTGGGCATGGGCAAAGGATTACGCCCACTCCGACGGCACCATATACAGACCCTGGTATTGATAGAAAATGAGTAAAAAGAAAAAGAAAATTAAAAACGCCAAACGTTTCCTGATATTCCTTCTGTGCTGCCTGCTTCTCGTAGGTTCGGGAGTGTTCATCATAGTCATGAGGAACATCAATATGAGGCCTGCGGTGCATGAGACCTCCGAAGGCTGGATCTCTTCTGACGGAAGCATGGTACAGCTCCTTCACGGCGAAGAGCACGTGGAGAGGAATTTCCTCGCAAAGATAACCAGCAGGACCATAGATTTCTCGGACGATATACAGGTAGTGAGAGGTACCGCCGTGACCGTCATTGACGATCACGAATACAGTGAAGACGGTCAGCTTCTCTACAAGAGGATATCCATAGGAGATACGGTATACTTTGTCTCGCCGGAAAACGTGGTGGATGACTTCGCTAAGGTCATAACCGAGACAGAAAAGTACGTAAGGACTCCCGCTACAGTTTATAAAAGCGCAGACGCTCCGGACATAGCCGGCCTCGTAAAAAAGGGCAGCAGGGTAGATATAACCGGTTTCGACAGTCTTGACGAACAGGGCGCAGTAAACATGTACAAAGTATCCTGCGGAGATACGAATGGTTTTGTCTTTTCCAAATATCTGGTCGACAGTCAGGAAGAGGCTAATGCCGTATACAACGAGGAAGTCAACGGGAACAGGGTCTATGACTATCATCAGGGTGTGGACTATCTGGGTCTCTACGGAGGCAGCGGAGTCAATCTCGACTATTTCCCGGTAGACAAGCCCAGTTTCGAAGGAAATCCGCTTATCCAGGACGCGAGGACCATGTATCTGAACGGGGGATGCATATGGAACATAGAGTCATATATATCCTGCGCTACCAGCTACGGAGTCAACGCAGTATGCATCGACATATATGACGGGTATCTCAGTTTTCCGTCGGAAGTCGCTCACGACCTTGCGCCTACGGTATTTGCGAACTGCAACAAGGATGAATCCGCATTCTCAAATGCGGTGAAGAAAGCTAAGGATGCCGGGCTCTACGTCATTGGAAGGATAGTCTGCTTCAAGAACGACGACTATGCTAAGGATCATCCCGAAGACTGCATCGACTATTACGGCACCAACTGGCCGTCCATATACAGCAGGAACGCCTGGGAATACAACGTGAAGCTTGCCATAGAAAGCGTAAGGAAATTCGGTTTCAACGAGATACAGTTCGACTACGTGCGCTTCCCGGAGAACGCCTACAGGATGTCAGCTTCGGGGGTTGCTGATTTCAAGAACGTTTACGGAGAAGAAAAGTGCGACACGGTACAGGGCTTCGTCATCTACGCCTGCGATATGATACACAGGGAAAAGGCCTACGTAAGCGTCGACGTTTTCGGAGAAAGCTCCTTCGGATACATGCCCGCCTACGGTCAGTACTGGCCGGCTATCTCAAACGTGGTGGATGCTATTTCAGGCATGCCCTATCTGGATCACTTCGAGACGGATATACCGGAGCGCTGGGAGAACCCCTACGGCACGGTATACAACTGGGCATGGGGCGCAAAAAAACTTCAGGATACGATACCTACTCCCGCCGTTGCAAGGACCTGGATAACGGGCTGGGATACGCCCTACTGGGGTCCGTATATGACCTGCGATGCGAATTACATTTCAAGGCAGGCCCAGGGACTCTGGGATGCGGGCCTTACGGGAGGGTTCCTCACCTGGGGCACCTGCAATCTGGACAGGTATTACAGCTTCAGTTGGGCATGGGCCAATAACTATTAAAAAAACGCCTCGCATTTGCGAGGCGTTTCTGTTTGAATTATCTGTGATTTTCATCGTAGGTCCTGCAGAAGTCGTCTATGTCGTGGATGGCTTTTGCAAGTTCTTCGGGCTCAGGGAGCATTACCACCCTGAAGTAATTGGGTTTTGGATAATCGAAGCCGGAACCGGGAACTACCATAACGTGCTTGTCTCTTACCAGCTCCATGGCGAACTGCTTGTCGTCTTTTATGTGGACTCTTTCGGGATCTATCCTTACGAAGCAGTAGAGGGCTCCCGTATTTTTTACCACCGAAAGATATTCGCATTCGTTAACGGCGTTTACGGTCGCTTCTCTTCTTTCGTAGATCCTGCCGCCGGGAGACATCATCTCCTTGGTGTATACGGGGTCTGCCAGTGCCGCGGGCACGCAGAACTGAGCGAATGTGTTTCCGCAGAGCCTTACGGAGCAGAGGGTCTCAAGGACAGTCTTGAAGTTGTCTCCGTCTTCTCCTGTAAATCCGGACAGGGTCATCCATCCGCATCTGAATCCGCAGACTATGTGGGATTTGGAAAGTCCGTTGAATGTTATCACCGGCTGATCCGGAGCGATGGCGGCAATGGAAGTGTGCACTGCTCCGTCCATGAGCAGCCTGTCGTAGATCTCGTCTGCCAGTATGACTATGCCGTGCTTCTTTGCGACGGCGCATATTTCTTTAAGAAGTTCTTCCGAATACAGGACTCCCGTGGGATTGTTCGGGTTTATTATGACTATGGCCTTGGTCCTGTCCGTGATCCTTTTCTCTATGTCCTTTGCGTCGGGCATCCAGTTCTTTTCTTCGAAGCATTCGTAGAATACGGGCTTGCCTTCAGCCAGGAGCACGCTGTTGCTCCAGAGGTTGTAGTTGGGGCAGGGGCAGAGGACCTCGTCTCCCGGGTCTACAAGAGCGGAACATACCATCTCGGCAAGTTCGGATACTCCGTTCCCCAGGTAGATATCTCCTGCGGATATATTTTTGAATCCTTTCTTAAGGTCGTAGGCGAGTATGGCTTCCTTAGCTTCCTTAAGACCTGTGGATTCAGAATATGCGGCGGCTTTCTGCACGGCTTCGTTTACGGCTTTCCTTAAGCTTTCGGGCACGGGGAATCCGAAGGACGCGGGATTTCCCGTGTTCATTTTCAGAACGGCGCTGCCTTCTGCCTGTACTCTGAGAGCTTCCTTGTATACGACGCCTCTGGTGCCGCTGACTATGTGTTTCGTTCTTTCAGATGTAAACATGTATATTTACCCCCGCAATGTACAATTTCATTCATTTTACATTCATGTACCGCATTTATCAACAAATAATTGAGCGGTAAACAGCGGGAGAAGTGTGATTTGAGTATCGCAGCGGATAGGTTTTCTGTATAATAAAAGGTAGTACAGCAAAGAGGTAGAGGATATGAACGACGGATTCGAAAGATTCGATATGAGAAAGCCGCCCATAAACTGCAGGGCTTTTCTCAAGCCCATTATCTGGGCGGGCTGTTTCCCTGGGCTGCTTGCTCACGGCACTAAGATACACAAGGAAGGAGTGGAGGGCTTAAAGCCTCCTTACCTTCTCCTCGGCAACCATAACGCCTTCTTCGACATGAAAGTGTCGGCCATGGCCACTTTCCCGTATTTCGCCAACTATATCGTAGCTATAGACGGCTTCATAGGAAGGGAAGGTCTCTTAAGAAACATAGGCTGCATATGCAAGCGCAAGTTCACCAACGACATTCTTCTGGTAAAGCACCTGAAGACCGTGGTGAAGAACAAGGGCATCATAGGGCTCTATCCCGAGGCGAGGTATTCCCTTTGCGGTACCACAGCGGTCCTTCCCGAATCTTTAGGACAGCTCTGCAAATATCTGAACGTACCCGTGGTAATGATCAAGTGCCACGGACACCATATAAACCACCCGTTCTGGAACACCAGAAGGGAAAGGAAGGTAAAGCCCACGGAAGCCGAGATGAAGCTCTTGTTTACGGTGAAGGATCTGGAAGGCATGTCCGCAGAAGAGATCAACACGGTGCTGCTTAAGGAGTTCCAGTACGATGATTTCTGCTGGCAGCTCGAAAACAAGGTAAAGGTGGACGATCCCGACAGAGCCCACGGACTTGAGAAGGTCCTTTATCAGTGCCCTGCCTGCGGCAGAGAGTACCGCATGGAAGGAAGGGGCACGAGGCTTAAGTGCACTTCCTGCGGCAAGGAATGGGAGATGACCGAGTACGGACAACTGGAGGCCCTTGAAGGAGATACTATCTTCTCCCATATACCCGACTGGTACGAGTGGGAAAGGGCGAACGTCAGAAAGGAAGTCGAGGCGGGCACTTATTCCACCGGAGAACTTCAGGTCACCGTCGAAAGTCTACCCAACGCCAAAAAGTTCATAAAGCTGGGTAGCGGCACCATGGTCCACGATATGAACGGTTTCAGGGTCAGGATCACCGGCGAAGACGGCAAGGTCTACGAGATGGTGAAGGACGTCCCGTCCATGTATTCCTGCCACATAGAGTACGAATACCTCTTCAAGCACGGAGACTGCGTGGACCTGAATACCCTGGAAGACACCTGGTATACCTACCCTCAGGGCTCCGATTTCTCGGTAACGAAGATGGCCCTGGCCACGGAAGAACTTTATCAGGACTATTTCAGAAAGAAAGGAAAGCCCAAGCCTGAAGGCCTGGCATAAAAGGCTGCCCCCTATGGGGCAGTTTTTCTTTAGTAATACAGCAGCAGTGTGATATAATAGCGGACGTTATGAGCGTTCTTACGGTTTCACAACTTAATTACAGCATAGGAGTCGAGGATATACTCGAAGACGTGAGCTTCGTAGCCAACGAGGGCGACCGCATAGGTATAGTGGGCGTCAACGGCGCGGGCAAATCCACCCTTCTCAAACTCATCATGGGCGAATACGACCCTTCGTATATAGCCTCGGGAGAAGGATATGAAAAGGATTCCGGCACGGTAAGTTTCGCCAGGGACCTTTCCGTCGCATACCTAAAGCAAAGAGAACATTTTGCGGCGGGAGTCACTGTCTGGGATGCCCTCGACAGCAAGATAGATCCCGAAAGTTTTCAGGAAAAGAATGGATATTCCCTGGAAAAGGGAAAGAGGGGCATACTGACCTCCCTGGGTTTCGGGGAAGACAGCTATTCTCAGGAAGCCGTTTCCCTTTCGGGAGGCGAGCAGACCAGGCTGGCTCTCGGGGCAGTGCTTCTGGAAGAGCCGGATCTCCTGCTTCTCGACGAGCCTACCAACCATCTTGATATACCGACCCTCCAGTGGCTAGAGAACAGACTCAGGTCCTACAGGGGAACGCTGATGATAGTGTCTCACGACAGGTATTTCCTTGACCGGGTGGTCAACAGGATATTCGAGATAGAATTCAAAAGGCTCACGGCGTACAGCGGAAACTACACTCAGTACAAGGAGAGGAAGCAGGTACTGTACGAAGAAGCCATGAAGCACTACGAGCAGCAGGCCGAGGAGATAAAACACGAAGAAGAACTCATAGCCCGCTGGTACGGAAGGGGCACGGAAAAGCTCATCAAGAGGGCTCAGAGCAGGGAAAAACGCCTGGCCCACGTAGAAAGGCTGGAACGCCCAGTAGTGCAGAAAGACGAGATAAAGCTCACGTTCAGGCAGAATCTTCAAACTGGTAACGACGTGATGATCATAGAGGACCTTTCCTTCGCCTACGATGACGCGCCTGACAGACCTCTCATATCGGATTTCGGAGCCGTCATAAAGAAGGGCGACAGGGTGTGCATAACAGGTCCCAACGGAGCGGGGAAGACCACTCTTCTCCGCATGCTCATGGGGCAGCTGAGGCCTACCGAAGGAAGGATAAAACTGGGCACCAACGTAGTGCCTGCGTATTACGACCAGCAGCAGGAAAATCTGAACCCATCCAACACAGTCCTTGAGGAGATGTACAACTGCAGAGGCATACTCATAGGTCCGGACGAATACGTGAGCGTTGAGAGCAGATACACACAGACTGACCTGAGAAGGATGCTGGGAGCTATGTGCTTCAGGGGAGACGACGTGTTCAAGAAGGTCGGTTCCCTTGCAGGCGGCGAAAAGGCAAGGCTCTCTCTTCTGAAACTCATGATGTCGGGAGCAAACGTGCTCATACTGGACGAGCCTACGAACCATCTGGACATCACCTCCAAGGAGGTTTTCGAGGACGCTCTTCTCGCTTTCCCCGGCACGGAGATCATAGTATCCCACGACAGGTACCTCATAGATAAAGTGGCGACGAGAGTCATAGAGATAGGGGAAGGCGAAAAGGTTCTTCAGCCTGAGAAACCGGGCAAGGAGGAAAAGAAGGCCGAAGAAGGTTTCGAAGGATTCGCGAAGGGATCCGAAGCCGAAAGGCAGGCGAAGAAGAGAGCAGAAACAGCAAGGCGCAGAAACGACAGGATGCTGAAAGAGGCTGAGCACAGAGTGAACGATCTCGAGGACAAAAGGGCGTCTCTGGAAGAGCTTCTCTGCGACCCGGAGGTCTTCTCGGACCATGAAAAGGCCAGGAAACTTTCAGAAGAACTTGAAGAAGTAAAGGCTGAGCTCGACGAAGCGTATATGGACTGGCTGGAGCTCCAGGGCGAATAATCTGCTATTTGCACAATATTGAAGCTTTTGGGCTTCATAATTTTGTAAAGAAATACAAAAAAACATATCTATAGGTGTAAAAAAATACCTTGTGAACTTGCAAGGTGCATAGTATAATGCAAACTGTCCTTAATTGATTGATTAAAAGGAGGAGTAGAAATGGCATATAAGATCACAGATGCTTGCGTTTCATGCGGAACATGCGCAGAGAACTGCCCGGTAGAAGCTATCACCGAAGGTGACGGAATCTATGTTATCGATGCAGATGCTTGCGTAGATTGCGGAACATGCGCAGAGAACTGCCCCGTAGATGCACCCGTAGAAGCATAATTGACAGCATGTCGTTGGGAGCGCGGCCAAAGGCCGGGCTCCTTTTTTTTATGTCTTATGGGTGATATAATAGGCGTATGAAAGTAACAGGATTATCCGGAAAAAGCGGAACAGGCAAGAGCTACGTAGCTGCGGAACTGTCGTCAAAACTTGGCATAGACGCCATCATCGACGACGGTCTCTTGATCGCGGGCAGACAGATAGTTGCCGGAGAATCCGCAAAGAAACAGAAAACCAAGATCGGCGCCGTAAAGACCGCTGTGTTCCAGAATGAGAAAAATGCGGAGGAAATGAGGTTCGCATTGGCGAAACTCTCTCCTGAGCATATCCTTATACTGGGCACTTCCGAAGATATGGTAAAGCTCATTGCTGAAAGGCTCGGCCTTCCGGAACCGGAAGAGATAATACACATAGAGGACGTGACCTCCGAGAAGGAGAGAGCCATCGCCAGAAAGAGCAGGAGCGAGGCCGGAATGCACACCATCCCGGCTCCCACCTTCCAGGTAAAGAAGAAGTTTTCCGGTTACCTCATAGATCCCAAGAGGGCGTTCAGCAAAAAGGAAAACAAGACCAAGACAGTCATAAGGCCGACGTACAGTTATCTTGGAGCCTACGAGATATCCGACAAGATAATAGTACAGATAGTGGAGCACGTGGTCTCGATAACGCCGGGCTGCGGTCAGCTCCTCTTTGCGACCTGCATCAACGGTAACGACGGATTGTACATAAGGGCTATCATCATGGCCGAAAAGGGCAGCGATATGATGGCCGCCGCGAGGACTCTTCAGAGAAGAGTCGCCAGAGCCGTATCCCACATGACTTCTTTCAATATACTCGGAGTGGAAGTTGAACTGAGAGGATACATCAGGACTGCAAAGAAAAACATCATCTGAACAAATACTATGGAATACGGCGCAATGTTGTGGTATACTACTCTTTGCGTGCAAAATAACAGATCTGACTTTTAAGAGTCATGAATAATAAACAGGAGGAAATAAAATGACGATCGTACCTATGGGAAACCGCGTCCTTCTTCAGAAGGATGAGGCCGTAGAAAAGACAGCCGGCGGCCTTCTTCTCGCAGCTTCTGCAAAGGAAGAAAGCACTATGGCAACAGTAGTAGCAGTAGGGCCCGAAGCTCCCGAAGAGCTCAAAGTGGGCGACAGAGTAATTTATTCAAAATTTGCAGGTGAATCCTTCGACGTTGACGGCAAGGATTGTCTGCTTCTTGAAGCCAAGGATATCCTGGCTTTGGTAAAGTGAGGTTTAGGGTATGTCAAAAGAGATCGATTTCGGCGAAAGCGCAAGAAGAAAACTTCAGAGCGGTGTAGACCAGCTCGCAAATACAGTCAAGATCACCCTGGGACCTAAGGGAAGGAACGTTGTCATAGCCAAGACCTACGGATCCCCGCTCATCACCAACGACGGTGTCACCATCGCCAAGGAGATAGAACTTGAAGACGGATTCGAAAACATGGGCGCACAGCTCGTCAAGGAAGTCGCTTCCAAGACCAACGATGTAGCTGGAGACGGTACCACAACGGCTACTCTCCTTGCCCAGGCTATAATCCACGAAGGATTCAAGAACGTAGCGGCAGGCGCCAACCCCATGGTCCTCAAGAGAGGTATCCAGGGCGCCGTTGACGTAGCTGTCGAAGCGCTCAAGAAGAATGCAACTCCCGTAAAGGGAACAGAAGCTATCCGTCAGGTAGCAGTAGTCTCCTGCGGAGATGAAGAAATAGGCGGACTCATCGCTCAGGCTATGGACAAAGTCGGAACTTCCGGAGTCATCACCGTAGAGGATTCCAAATCCATGGACACCACCCTCGAAGTAGTCGAAGGTATGCAGTTCGACAGAGGATACGTAAGCGCTTACATGGTCTCCGATCCCGAAAAGATGGAGAACGTCATGCAGGATCCTTACATCCTCATCACAGACAAGAAGATATCCAACATCCAGGAAGTCATGCCCCTTCTCGAGCAGGTGCTCCAGCAGGGCAAGAAGCTCCTCATCATAGCAGAGGACATCGAAGGCGAAGCCCTTGCTACTCTGGTAGTGAACAAGCTGAGAGGAATACTCGACGCATGCGCAGTCAAGGCTCCGGGATTCGGCGACAGACGTAAGGATATGCTCAAGGATATCGCCATCATGACAGGCGGTTCCGTCATTTCCGACGAACTTGGTTACGACCTCAAGACAGCCACTCTGGACCTTCTGGGAACGGCATCCACAGTCAAGGTTACCAAGGATACCACGACCATCGTAGGCGGAGCAGGAAACAAGGCTGAGATCGAAGCCAGAGTCGGACAGATCAAGGGAATATATGCCAACACTACTTCCGAATACGACAAGGAAAAGCTCCAGGAACGTATGGCAAAGCTGGCAGGCGGCGTAGCAGTCATCAAGGCAGGCGCAGCAACTGAAACGGAACTCAAGGAAAAGAAGCTCCGTATAGAAGACGCTCTCAACGCGACCAAAGCTGCAGTCGAAGAAGGTATAGTACCCGGAGGCGGCACAGCTCTCGTCAATATCATCCCTGCAGTGGCAAAATATGCAGCAGGTCTTGAGGGCGACGTAAAGACAGGCGCCAACATCATCGTAAGAGCTCTCGAAGAGCCCGTACGCCAGATCGCTGAGAATGCAGGACTTGAAGGAAGCGTCGTAGTGAACGCAGTCAAGAACGCAAAGAAGGGCGTAGGTTTCAACGCGGCTACGGAAGTATACGAAGACATGATCGCAGCAGGTATCGTAGACCCGGCAAAGGTCACCAGATCTGCTCTTCAGAACGCGGCTTCCGCATCTTCCCTCCTTCTCACAACAGAGGCGGGCATCATAGACTACAAGGCAGAAAGCGATATGGAGAAACTCCAGCAGAAAGCCATGATGCAGCAGCAGATGGGCGGAATGATGTAATTCCCGAAAAACATGTTTTTTGAGCGGATCCCTTAAGGGGTCCGCTTTTTGTTTAGAGAAAGGCCATTGGTGTGGTATAATAGCAAAAACGGAAGAGGAACTCATGGATACAAAAGAGATACGCATTCCGAAGGAGCTTCTCGAAAAAGCCTGCAGAGAAGGGATAGACGTTTCCCAGGCTGAGGAAGTCATCAGGAATGCAGAGCAGACTTCGGAAAAAGTTTATGATGAAAAACAGAGCCTGTGGCACGCCCATATGAGGATAGGCAACATCACTCTCTGGGTCAGCTATGTCACGGATGACGGATATATAGAGATCAGGGACATATATATGCACCGTATGGAAATAAGGGAGGTAAAGAAATGATCTGCGGAAAATGCAACGTTGAACTTAAGGAAGAGCCTACGGTCTTTCAGTACCTCGGTCATGAACTGACCCATCCGGTGCTGCGCTGCCCGGTATGCGGTCAGGTATATATCCCCGAAGATCTGGTGAGGGGAAAGATGCACGAGATAGAGAGCATGCTGGAAGAAAAGTAATGGCTTTCATCACCAACGAAAAAGATGCGGGAGGAAAACCTGTCGATTCGCTTGTCGCGGAAAGAATGGGCATCTCCTACGGGGAACTCTCCCAGGAAAAGCTCGAGGAATATCAGCTGGAAGCTTTCAAAAGAACGCTGCGCTTGGCAAAAGAGCGCAGTGATTTTTATGCTTCCCTTTACGGAAATACCGACCCGGAAAGTCTGAAGTCTCTTAAAGATATACAGGCGCTTCCATGCACTGCGGAAGCCGATCTTGCGGGAAACGAGTGGAGGTTCCTTTGCCTTCCGTCCTCTGACATAGACCGCATGGTAACGGTGCCCACCACCGGGACCACAGGAAAACAGAAACGCATATCCTATACAGATGATGACATCAGAAAAGCCATAGAGTTCATAAGAGCGGGCTACGAGGTAATGAACTGCCGTCCCGGCGAAAGGATGCTCATACTGATGTCGGGGACTTCAGCCGGCAGCATCGGAGACATGGTGCGGAAAGCCGTGGAGCCTCTGGGAGTATCCATAGAGGTCTTCGGGTCTGTGACGGATATACAGGGCGCATACGATAAACTCATGGAGATGAGACCTGAGATAGTGGAAGCCATACCATGGCACGCAGCGGCTCTAGCAAGCTACGGAAAACAGTTTGGGAACCCCGAAAAGGGATTCATAAGGAGCGTGAACCTTTCCGCCGACGTGGTGCCCGATTCCGTTGTGAGCAGGCTGGAAAGACTCTGGCAGTGCACGGTCCACAGGCATTACGGTTCCACGGAGATGTGCATCTTCGGAGGCGTGGAGTGTACGGCTCACGAGGGCTATCACCTAAGACCCTGCGATATTTTATACGAGATTCCGGAAACCGACGGAGAGGGAAAAGGCGAGATAGTCATAACTACCCTGGACAGAGTGGGCATGCCCCTCATAAGGTACAGGACGGGAGATATAGGGAAATTCACAGACGGAGACTGCGCCTGCGGAGGCAGGCTTAAAAGGCTGCTCAAGGTATACGGAAGAAAAAGGGACGTGCTCCGTTTCGGACAATGCGAAGTATATATGGCGGATATAGCCGACGCGCTCTACAGATGCGATGAAGTGACCGATTTCGAAATAGGTCTGGAAGACCATAGACTCAGCGTATGCGCAAAGCATCTGCCGGGAACTGCAGTAGACGAAGGCTTTGTAAAAGATGAACTGATGTCGCTGAAAGGCTTAAGAAAAGCGCAGGAAATGGGATACTGCATTCTGGAACTGAGTTTTTCGGAGAGCAGAGGCTTCGCGTCCGGATACGATCTTAAGAAAAACGTAGAATATACGAAATAGGATGAACGCTTTTACGAGAAAGACAATTTCATCAGTATGTCCTGTCTGCCTTAAAAAGATACCTGCCGTTCTTGAAAGAAAGGAAGGGGCAGAAGGCATATGGCTGAGCAAGACCTGCCAGGAGCACGGGAGTTTTTCCGTGCCTGTATGGAAAGACAGATTCGATTTTATCGAGTGGACGGAAGGGGAGACGCCTCTTTCCTGTGAAGAGGAAGCTTTCTGCTCCGGGGATTGCCACAGCTGTCCTTCACATCTTCAGGACTGCTGCTGCGTCATACTCGAAGTCACTAAGGACTGCAACCTCCGCTGCCCCTACTGCTTTGCCTACGGCGGGAATGAAAAAGAATATCCGCCTCTGGAAGAACTTAAAAAAGATATCGCCGTCATAGCGGAAAAAGGAGGCAAGCCTCTTCTTCAGCTGTCCGGCGGAGAACCCACTTTAAGAGACGATCTTCCCGAGCTTGTCCGTTTTGCCAGGGAAAAGGGCTGCAGCTACGTGCAGGTCAACACCAACGGTATAAGGCTGGCCGAAGACGAAGGCTTCGTAAGAGAGCTTGCAGAAGCAGGCTTAGATATAGTATTCCTTCAGTTCGACGGAACAGACGACGAGGTGTACAGGAAACTCCGCGGAAGAGAACTGTTTGAAATAAAGAAAAAGGCTATAGAAAATTGCAGCAGGCACGGTCTGTCTGTTACTTTGGTGCCTACCGTAGTCAGGGGAATAAATGATGAAGAACTGGGCAGTATCGTTGACTTTGCCATAAGCTGTTTTCCCGCAGTAAGAGCTGTGCATTTCCAGCCCGTGACCTATATCGGCAGATATCCGCATGGGGAAAGGGAACATATCACCCTGGACGAGCTCATGGAGATGCTGTGCGTGCAGACCGGCATAGATCCAGTATCACTGCTTCCCTCAAGGTGCGATCATGCTCTTTGTGAGTTCCACGGTACGTTTATCGTAAACAGGGACGGGAAGCTGGTCCCCACCAGTAACAGAAAGTATTTCGCCAAGAAAAAAAGAAGCAGCGCTTCTGAAAACAGGGAATTCGTGGCGGGTCACTGGACGGGATCTTCGGAAGATCTCAGCAGGGAAGTATCGGAATCGATGGACTTCGATTCCTTCATATACAACATGACTCACCGGAGCATGACCATATCGGCAATGGCATTTCAGGATGCGATGGATCTGAATCTGGAAAGAATGGCCAGGTGCAGCCTTCTCGTATATGAAGACGGGAAACTGATACCTTTCTGCGGAAAATATCTCACGCCCATGGAAGAATCTGAGAAATAAAAAAGGCGCGCTGCGGCGCGCCTTTAGTTACGACTTCTTGAATATCATCGCTACGTAGCTGATTTTTTTCGGATCGTATTTTACGGAGCAGTCAAGCACGGACGAACCTGTGGCTTCCTGCTCTTTTTTGATGCGTTCCTCCAGGCTTCCGTATTCCATTATGGTCTCCGACATATATGAGATGAGTTCTTCTCTGCAGTCTTTTTCATAAACCGATACAAGCCCCAGGTACTGAACGTACGAGCGAAGAGCTTCCTTGTCTATGAGACCGTTTTTGCATATTACAGAAGTCTGTGCGTCATAGGGGAGCGACGGTCTGAACGCATACTGGAGGTCTCCGGGATCTCTTTCGCAGAGCCCGCTTATTATCATGAAGCCTCCTGTTTTCAGGACCCTTTTCCATTCGCAGACAGCACTTTTTGGATCAGGAAGAAGGGTGAGCATGCATTCGCTGAGTATTCCGTCAAAGTATTCTTCGTTATACGGCAGATAGCTTGCATCACAGTAGGCAAAAGAAATATCGGGATGCAGCTCTTTAGCCTTCTCTATGGACCCTGAGCTGCTGTCTATTCCGAATGCTTCTATGCCGAATTCCTCCTTGAGAGCAGCAAGACTGGTCCCTATGCCGCATCCTGCATCGAGGATCTTTAAGGGTTTTTCCTCGGGGATCCGGCGTTTTTCTGTCATGAGCGTCACTCTCTTGTCTCTGAATGCCGCGGTACTGTCCATGGCAGTCCGGAATATGTTTTTCGTGAGCTCTGTCCCGCCGGGATGCAGGCTCAGATCTTTTGTATCAGTATTCATACTATACCTCCCAAATACCCATTTGGTCATATATCAGCTGCTTACATCTAAAGTATACCTTTTGCCTGAAAATGATGTCAAACATGCGCCTGCGGAGATAGCCCGTCCTAATGATTCGATTTGGATGATATAGCGGGATATATTCTGGATCAAGAACTTTTGCATACAAAAAACCGGGGCTGTGCCCCGGAATAGTACTTTTTCTTATATCTCGACTTTGAGGAAGGTCTTCTTTCCTTTCTTCAGGATGATGGGTCCGTCCTTGAACATCTCCTTCGTCACCAGAAGTTTCGTGTCGGAGACCTTTTCTCCGTTGATGGAGAGACCGCCCTGTTCGATGGTCCTGAAGCCTTCGCCGTTGCTGGGGACGAGGCCCGTCGCCTTCATGAGGGCGACTATACCCATACCTTCATCGGGGAGCTCCACTTTGACCGTGGGCATGTTGGCGGAAGCGCCGCCTGAGAATGCTGCTCTTGCAGCTTCCTGGGCCTTCGATGCTTCTTCGTCGCCGTGTACAAGTCTTGTGACCTCGTATGCGAGAATTTCCTTTGCGTGGTTGATGCGCTCGTCCTTGTGGGCGGTGAGTTCCGCTATCTCCTCAAGAGGCAGGAAAGTGAGCATGCGCAGACATTTTTCCACGTCCGCGTCCTCCACGTTCCTCCAGTACTGGTAAAAATCGTAGGGGCTGCATTTTGCGGCGTCCAGCCAGAGGGCTCCAGCCTGGCTCTTGCCCATCTTGGTCCCGTCGGACTTGGTGAGAAGGGCGAAGGTCATGCCGTAGTAGTCGTCTTTGCCGAGGAGCCTTCTTGCAAGGTCCCTTCCGGCCAGTATGTTGGACCACTGGTCGTTACCGCCGAATTCTATCTTGCAGTTTATATCTCTCGCGAGGCAGTAGAAGTCGTAGGCCTGCAGGAGCATATAGTTGAATTCGAGGAAGGAAAGTCCTTTCTCCATTCTCTGCTTGAAGCACTCGGCTCTCAGCATGTCGTTGACGGAGAATCTGGAACCTATGTCTCTCATGAATTCGAGATAGTTGACGTTTCTGAGCCAGTCGGCGTTGTTCACGCATATGGCTTTGCCTTCCTCAGGCTCCTTGTTCTGGCCGCCTTTCGCGAGGACGCCTTCCGACTTTATATGCTTCCACTCGTCGTCGAATACGAGGAAACGATCGAAGAGGTGCTTGAAATTCTCCGCGTTCTTATCTATCTGCTCGGTGGTCATCATCTGCCTTGCGTCGGTCCTTCCGGAGGGGTCGCCTATCATGGTGGTGCCGCCGCCTATGAGGACCACGGGGGTGTGTCCGTACTTCTGCATGTACATCATGATTATGACCTGCATGAAATGGCCTACGTGAAGGCAGTCAGCCGTGGCGTCGAAGCCTATGTAGAATTTGACCTTCTCTTTTCCGAGGAGCTCTCTTATGCCTTCGTCGTCGGTGGTCTGCTCGATGAAACCGCGCTCTTTAAGAACGTCGTATACGTTCGTATGTTTGCTTACGTTGTCCGGGATCTGGAACATCTGTTTTCTCCTGTTCATATATATTGTCTAAGCATTATACCACAGAGACGGATATTTGATATAATAAAGACATGAAGATATTAAAAATCATACTTAGCAGAGTCGTATTCATATTACTGGCGATGGTGCTGGAAGTATTCATCATACTTTCGCTTTTCAAATGGGCGGGCAATTATGCCGCCACCATAGAACTGGTCCTTCGTATAATAGGAGCTTTCGTAGTCCTGAACATCATCAGAAACAGCAAAAGTATCTCATCAGACCTCATATGGATACTGTTCATCGAGCTCCTTCCGGTTCCCGGAACGCTCATGTACGTCCTGCTGGGCGGAAGGATGATGCTCAGCAAGACCTTCAAAGATCTTAAGGAAAGTGCCGAGGATTCAAAGAGGTACTATTTCCAGAACGACGTAGTTCTCGGCGAGATGGAACGCTTCGAGCCTCAGTATGCCGGACAGTTCCACTATATATCCAGGTCAGAGAGTTTTCCCTTTTACAGAAATCAGGGGTGCACCTATTATCCTCTGGGAGAGCTCGGTTACCCTCACATGCTCGACGAACTGGAAAAAGCCGAGAGATTCATCTTTATGGAGTATTTCATAATCGGCGAAGGAGTGATGTGGGAGAATATACTCGATATACTTGAGCGAAAGGCAAAGGAAGGCGTCGACGTAAGGGTCATTTACGATGACATGGGTTCTTTCTTCTCACTGCCCGAGTCGTATACGAGGAAGATGGAGAGCAGGGGCATAAAATGTATAAGTTTCAACAAAGTCCATCCCGTGCTCAACACTCTCATGAACCGCAGAGACCACAGAAAGATCATGGTCATAGACGGCAAGATTGCTTTTTCCGGAGGGATCAATATCTCCGACGAATACATCAACGTAAAGAAGCGTTTCGGAAAGTGGAAGGACAACATAATCTGCATAAAGGGAGAATCCGTCTGGTCCATGACCGTCATGTTCCTGTCCCATTGGAACGCTCTTAGAAAAGAAGACGAGGATTTCAAAGCGTTCAAGGCGGATATCGATATACCTCCTATTAAAGGCTACGTGGCGCCGTACTGCGATTCGCCTCTCGACGATTCGAGGGTGTCGCAGGATATATGCCAGGGTATAATGAACCAGGCTTCGAAGTACTGCTATATATTCACTCCTTATCTCATCGTTGACAACGAACTGATGAATACGCTGACCTTCGCGGCAAAAAGAGGGGTCGACGTAAGGATCATCACTCCGGGCATCCCGGATAAAAGGATGGTATGGGCAATAACCAAGTCCTACTACAAACCGCTCCTTAAGGGCGGCGTAAAGATATATGAGTACGAGCCGGGTTTCCTCCATTCGAAGGTCTTCGTCAGCGATGACAAGATCGCCACGGTGGGGACGGTGAACCTGGATTACAGGAGCATGTATCTGCAGTTCGAAAACGGTCTCTACTTTTACGGCTGCGACGAGATCAAAGAGGTGAAAAAAGACTTCTGCGCCAGCATGGGTGAGAGCAGAGAAATAACTCTCGAAGACTGCAACTGGGGTATAGTCAGGGATTTCCTCATTTCATGTCTGCGTGTTTTCGCACCGCTTATGTAATTTAGAAAATATTATTTATAAAGGAGAATCACTATGGCATTCGATATCATCGATCTTCACTGCGACACTATGATGGGCTGCTATTTCAAAAAGGTCTCGCTCAGGGAATTCGGAGGGCAGATAAACATCGAAAAGCTCCAGAAGGGCGGATGCATGGCTCAGGCGCTGGCTCTTTTCCTTCCCACCGACGGGCATTTGGCAAGAGACGGCCGTACCCCCTGGGAACTCTACAAGGATATGCTGTCCTGCTGGAACAAATGCGTCGATGAAAGCTCTGACGTGCTCAGGAGAGCGTACTCGGCGGAAGACATAAAGAAAAACGCGGAGGACGGATATATGTCGGCGCTCCTGACCGTCGAGGACGGTATAGGTATAGACGGAAAGATGGAAAGAGTAGACGAGATGTACGAAGACGGAGTCCGTATGCTTACTCTTACATGGAACTGGGAAAACTCTCTGGGCTTTCCCAACAGCGCAGACCCGGAGCTCCATAAAAAAGGTCTGAAACCTTTCGGTATCGACGCGGTCCACCGTATGAACGAACTGGGAATGATAGTCGACGTGTCCCACCTCTCCGAGGGAGGTTTCTGGGACGTAGTGCGGGAAAGCTCAAAACCCTTTGCGGCAAGCCACAGCTGCGCAAGGGCGCTCAGAGATCATCAGAGGAACCTTACCGACGATCAGCTCAGGGCTCTGGCTGACAAAGGCGGAGTCGTAGGTATCAATTTCTGCGCAGAGTTCCTGACAGACGATAAAGACCACGCTTTCGCAAAGGACGTGGTCAGACACCTCGTCCACTTCAGAAACGTTGCTGGCATAGACGTTCTCGCATGGGGATCCGATTTCGACGGTATCGCTCCCAATCAGGATTTCAAGGATTACGCGGGCATGCCTATGATACTGGATCTTCTTTCAAAGGAATTCACAGACGACGAGATAGACAAGATCAATCACGGAAACTTCCTCAGGGTATTGAGCGAGCAATAACAAAACTTTGGCATGAGCAAAGAAACATACATATACACCACAAGTGAAGAAGATCTGAAAGCGGCGGCCAAGGTGCTTTCGGAAGGCGGACTGGTCGCATTCCCAACGGAGACCGTATACGGACTGGGCGCGGATGCTTTCGACCCAGGCGCCGCGAAAAAGGCTTACGCCGCAAAGGGGCGTCCATCGGACAACCCCCTTATAGTTCATATTGCCAAGTTCGGAGATCTTAAAAGGCTCACGGCGGTATTTGACGATGAGAAGGAAAAAAGGATGCAGAGACTTGCGGAGAAACTCTCTGAAGCATTCTGGCCGGGTCCTCTTACCATGATATTCCCTAAGAGAGATGAAGTCCCTTACGAGACCACGGGAGGTCTCGGTACCGTTGCCGTCAGGATGCCTGCTTCGGATGCGACGCTGAAGCTCATAGAGTATTCAGGCACTCTCCTTGCCGGACCTTCGGCCAATATTTCCGGCCGTCCCAGTCCTACGAGCTGGCTGCACGTGAGATACGACCTTGACGGAAAGATCGACGGTATCATAGCGGGAGATCCCTGCGAAGGAGGCATAGAGTCCACCGTACTGGATCTCAGGACCATGACCGTACTCAGACCCGGTCTCATCACACCTGAGATGATAAGCGCTGTGACCGGAGAAGAAGTGACTTACGACAAGGCTCTTTTTGAAAAACCCTCGGAAGATCCGGATTACCACCCTATGGCGCCGGGACAGAAATACAGGCACTACGCTCCAAAAGCCGAGATGCGAATAGTTCCGGAAGAAAAGCTCGAGGCAAGAGTGTCGGAAGAAAGAGCGAAGGGAAAGAAAGTAGGGTTCATAAAAAAGCCTGACGCGAAAAGCTTTTTTGCCAAACTCAGGGAGTTCGACGCGCAGGGTATGGACATCATTTTCGTGGTCCCTCTGCCCGAAGGAGACAGCCTAAGCTTCTCCGTCATGAACAGAGTGCTCAAATCCGCAGGGTACAATATCGAGAAATAGCAGTAATTGGAACGGCTGCGGGATTTTTTGGCTTATTGATCGGTTTGCCTATTGACAAGCCGATTTTTGTTTTTCTCAAACCAAGCGCCATAAAATAGTTGTGGTAAATCAACAAAAACTGAGAAGTTTTTTGGGCGATTTTCTAAATAATCTCTTGAAACGATACACACATGTGGCTAAAATTATAGTAGATATAAGTAGTTTACAAGATATCTGTAAACAGATATATTAGGAGGATTTTATTATGAAAAAAGTATTAGCAATCGTACTTGCTCTCGTGATGGTTCTCTCATTCGCAGCATGCGGAAAAGGAAAGCCGCTGGCTGATGAAACACACGAAGCATGGGTAGCTCACGGCCAGTATCTCCTGGCAGACGGAACAGAGAACGGCTGGGGCGGAAAGTCCACAGAAGTTTATGAGAAGTCAGCTCTTAAGGCTATCACTGTCGAAGACGTAAAGAAGATCGACAAGGGACTCTATGAGACTCTCAAGGGAAAGGACGTCAAGTACCTTTATACCACCGATCTTATTTTCGGAACAGTTGACGCTGGCTGGTCCGCAAAGTTCGTAAAGGACGGAGAAGTCGGTAAGGCAAACGGTTCCTATGCATTCAAGATCGCACAGTGCACAGCTGAAGTAGACGGAAGCAACAAGGTCTATTCTGAGGACGTTTGGATCAGCGATCCGAAGGTATCCTATGTCGAGTCTTTGACTCCGGATACGGTATTCTATCCTGTATGGCAGGAAGAGCCTGACGAGAACGGACTGTCCTGGGCAGACAACCCCGTTGTAACGGGCGGCGCAGGACTCTACACAGTCGTAGTCGCACAGTACACCAACGCTTCTGCTCCCGGAGCTCCCGGATATGGCGTAGGTCTCGTACTCAAGGAAGCTAAGGAAGGCATCCCCTATGTATTCGGATTTGTTCCCGCAGATCATACATACGGCATAGTCGGCGGTTTCGCAGCATCCGACTGGGGCAATGTAGGCGACATTCCTATGGAATCTGCAGGCGAGAACGTATGGCAGGGTGAAGTCGAGCTCAAGGCCGGCGAAGAATTCAAAGTACGTGCTGACAAGGCATGGAACGACAGCTGGGGCGACGGAGAGGCTAACCTCAAGGCTGAGGCTGACGGAACTTATGTTGTCACCATCACATTCACTACAGACGGCGCTGTAGTCGAAGCAAAACTCAAGTAGTTCACTTTATCAAAGAAGGGCTTCTTTTATGGAGCCCTTCTGTTTTTATATTGAGCCTTAATTGGCGTTCATTCTTCGTTCGGGAGGGAAACAATGAGAAAACAGCTTATTTCTCTTATCTTGGCTCTGATGCTTGTCCTGACCTTTGCCGGCTGCGGCAGCGGCAAGGATAATATTCCCGAATTCGAGGATTTCGAAGATACGTACACAGATTCTCTGCCGGAGAATGCGGAGGACGGCCTAACTCTCCACGCATTCAACTGGACCTACCGCGAGATAGCGGACAACCTTGAAAACATCTGCAATGCCGGTTTCAAAAACGTGCTTACGATGCCCGTGCAGCAGCCCAAGAGCGGCGGAGCCCAGTGGTGGGCGTTTTATCAGCCCCTGAGCTTTTCCATAGGCAACGACTCGGCGCTGGGAAACAAGCAGGACCTCATCGACCTGTGCGCTGAAGCCGAAAAGTACGGGATATGCATCCTGGCCGACATAGTAGTTAACCATATGGCTACCACAGACGACGAAGGAAAGGAAGCGGACGGTACTCCGACCGTTTCGCCCCTGGTCGCCGAATACGAGCCGAAAATATACCTGAACAGAAATGAAGACGTCGACGGAACGGGACTGACCTTCCATCACAACAAAAATGCGGGAGGAACAGGCGCGGAGACCCAGGTCTACCAATACGGAAACCTTCCGGATCTCAATACGGCTAATCCCTACGTTCAGGAAAGAGTGCTGAGCCTGCTCAAAGAGTGCATTGACGCAGGCGTAGACGGATTTAGATTCGATGCCGCAAAGCACGTCGAGACCGAATCCGACCCCGATTATCCCAGCGATTTCTGGGATAACACCCTTGAGAAAGCAAGGGTATATTACAAAGAAAAAACGGGAAAGGATCTCTACGCATACGGAGAGATCCTCGGCTCTCCCTCAGGCAGGAGCCTTTCCCTTTATACGGATCATATGCTGGTGACCGACGACGGCTTCACATCGCAGTTCAAGAGCGTCTTTTCGGTAAAGGATCCCTCCAAGATACTAAACGCGGTGCTTAAGGGCGGCGATCCGGCCAAGCTCATAGCGTGGGTCGAGAGCCACGATGAATACGTTACGTCCAACACCCACTTTACCGATATACGCGTTGCGAAATACTGGTCAGTCATAGCAGCAAAGAAAGGCCTGGGAGGACTGTTCCACGCAAGGCCGTCAGATGAGCTCACCGTGGGGCAGGTGGCATCATACGCTTTCGAGAGGGAAGAGGTCGCCGTCAGCAACCGCTTTCATAACCGCTTCGTAGGAGCGGAGTCCTATGAATCCGCCGCCGATACCTGCTACGTCTGCGAGAAGGTCAAAGAAGGGGATCAGGGCGCGCTGATACTGAACGTGGGAGATATAGACGCGGAAGCGGAAGTCAAGGTGCCGGTGCCCCATCTTGAAAACGGCAACTATTACGATGCTCTTACAGGGAAAAAGATAGTCGTAAGCGACGGCGTAGCCCGGGTATGCTTCGATACCAGCGGCATCTGCGTCATGACGAGATCCAAGGACGTGCATCCTCAGCTTCAGATATCCCAGAGAGACTGCACTTTCGCAGGCGATCTTGAGGTGATCCTCGGAGCGAAAAACTGCGACGAAGCCTATTACAGCTTCGGAAGCGAAGCTGAAAGACATGAGATCGGCGAGGAAACGGCGGTGTCTCTCAGGGAGCACGTGAAAGACGGCAAGGCGGTCCTTAACGTATATCTGCGAAAAGGAGTCAACGTATTTGAACAGAGCTTCACCTATTCCATGGTGGAACTCATAGAAGGCAGATTCAACGTAGTCAATATCCCGGAGAAGTATTTTACGGACTACGATCTGTATATATGGAGCTGGAATCCCGGCCACTGGAGCAAGAATTACGAGATCAAAGACGGGGTCATGCTCGTCGATACGAAGGGCATGGAGGGCTTCCTTATCGGAGTCTTCGAAAAGGGATACGAGATAAAGGACGTGAACAACTGGGATACGGGAGTGATCAAACAGAGCACCGACTTCAGAGGAGATATCCTCAAGGAAGGCTTTTTCGATCTTACTGGTTTTTAACAGTTTTTAAGCAACGCCGCGGGGAAGCGGCAGGATGGTGTTTATCATGAAAAAGAAGATCAGGTTCATTGCATTTCTTCTGATGGCCGCTTTGGCCCTGGCATCTCTTTGCAGCTGCGGAAAGGCGGAGGAAGGGCCCGACGACAAGCCTACCGAGCTCCAGCCGGCGGGAAACGTCATAGAGAAGTATTCCAAGGATGATACGGACTATTCGTCACTGCCTTTGGAAGATACTAGGATCGTCAGGCTCCACTACAGGAGGAACGACGACAATACCAACGACAGAGCCTGCTACGACCCCTGGAACGTGTGGGCATGGGATATGACCAACGGAGGCAACGGCGACGCCTACGACTTTACGGGTTATGACGATTACGGCGTCTATGCGGATCTCGATCTTTCGGTCATCTCCGGAGGAAAACCCATAGAAAAGCTGGGATTCATCGTAAGGACGGACAACTGGTCCAAGGATCCCGACGGAGACCGTTCCATAGATATAGAGCCTCAGACTCCCGGAGGAATACAGGGCATATGGGTGCGCACTACGGAATCCACGGTATTCGACACAGAGGAGAACGCTTGCAAGTCCATAGTTAGCTACGCCATGCTTCAGGATTCAAAGACCCTGAGCGTGTACTTCAAACCGCTGTCTAACGAGTTCAAGGCCTATTCTCCGCGTTTCTCCGTAACGGTGAACGGAAAGGAATACAAGAGCTATTCCATGGGAGAATACGACTCCTCTCTTAAAAAGGTAGATCTGAGCCTTAAAGACGCCGTTGATATAGGCGACGTCGTTACGATCAGCTACCGTTTCGATCCCCAGTGGATACAGGAAGTCAGACTTATGACCACCAACTATTTCGATACAGATGAATTCAACGAGCTCTACGCCTACGATGGAGACGACTTAGGCGTGAGCTTCGACGACGAAGCAAATCCGTCGTCTACCACTTTCAAACTCTGGGCTCCCACGAGTTCGAAGGTCCTTCTCAACATTTACGATACGGGCAATTACGAAGACCCGAAAGGACCTGTATCCATATATACCATGACGAAAGGGGAAAAGGGAGTATTCGAGTATACGGCAGATGAGGATCTCGACGGATTCTATTACACATATACCGTTACCAACGCCCTGGGTACCAACGAGGTCACGGATCCCTATGCCAAGAGCGCAGGAGTCAACGGCCGCCGCGGGATGATAGTGAACTTCAAAAAGCTCAACGCTTCCATAGAGGGCTGGGACAAGGACGAAAGGCCCTTCAGCGGCAATAATGTGGATGCCGTTATTTACGAAGTGCACGTAAGAGACATGACCATAAGCGAGACCAGCGGAGTGCCTGAAGAGTTAAGGGGCACGTTCCTTGGCCTTGCCCAGGAAGGCACGAAATATACGAAAAACGGCGTTACCGTTTCCACGGGACTCGATCACATGAAGGAACTGGGCGTGACCCACGTTCAGATACAGCCCTTCTACGACTATTCCTCCGTGGACGAGACGAAGTGCTCCCGCGTGATGAAAAAAGAAAACTACAACTGGGGATACGACCCCCAGAACTACAACGTTCCCGAAGGAAGTTATTCCACGGATCCCTACGACGGATACGTAAGGGTAAAGGAACTCAAGGAGATGGTGATGGCCATGCACAGGGCAGGCCTTTCCATCAATATGGACGTTGTATACAACCATACGGCAGCCTCCGAAAATTCCAACCTCAACCTCATAGTGCCGTATTACTATTACCGCACCAAGGCAAGCGGAGTATTCTACAACGGCTCGGGCTGCGGCAACGAACTTGCTTCGGAAAGATACATGGTCAATAAATTCTTCAGGGATTCCTGCAGATTCTGGATAGATGAGTATCATCTCTCAGGATTCAGATTCGATCTCATGGGTCTCATAGACAACCAGACCATGATAGACATATACAATGACTGCAGGGAAATTTATCCGCAGATCATGATATACGGAGAGCCGTGGACCGGCGGCGCCACTAAACTTAAGGCAGGCGTCAGCGAAACGAATCTTTCCGGTCAGACGACGGTTCAGGCGTCCATAGCGCAGGATTTCTTCGAGGGAGTCACCGTAGGAGCTTTCAACGACGTCATCAGAAATGCCGTCAGGGGAGACAACGGACCGGGCAAAGGTTACGTGCAGGGAAGCGCCGCGGATGCGTCCCAGGTCGCTCTCTGCATACCGGGGCTCTTCTCCAGAGAGACCGTAAAGACACAGAATATCGACCCGGACAAGGTTCTCAATTACGTTTCATGCCACGACAACTACACCCTTTACGATCAGCTCGTGAATACGGTGAGCGGAGATAAACTGCCGGCGGCATATACCCAGGCGGAGTCCATTGTATTCCTTGCGGAGGGCGTGCCTTTCATCCAGGAAGGCGAAGACTTCATGAGAAGCAAGTACGATGAAGAGACCGGGAAATACGAAGGGAATTCATACAACGTGGGCGACTTCATAAACGTAATGGACTATTCCCTCAAAGTCGATCATCTCGATACCTTCAACAAGGTAAAGGAACTCATCTCTTTCAGAAAAGCGAATGAAGTCTTCAGGCTAGACAGCCGTGAAAAGATAAAGGAGCGTCTTGGCGAAGTCATAGTCGAAGGCGGGAATATACGCTACGAGGCAGACGGTATGATGGTCATCCATTCCATATCCGGAACCACGGTACTTCTCGACGGAGACTACGATATCGTTTATTCCAACGTGCGGAGCAGTTACGGAAGGGTAAACGGAGCCTTCAACGTCCACGCCAATGAGTCCGTTGTGCTCAGAAAGGCGAACTGAGATGTTCAAGCGCGGAGAAATAAGCACTGAAGTCGACAGGGGCCCCTTCTTCTTTTCCCTGGCGGCTTTCATAGGAAGCGCCGTTGCAGCGGCCCTGCTCTTTGTCCGCGGGGGAGGAGACGGCCTCGCCGTTTTCGGAGGCGTTCTGCTGGCGATAGTGGCGATCGCCGCCTGCGCGGTGCTCTTCGCCATGGTCACCGACAGGGCGTATATATCGGAGGGGAAACTCCATATGAGCTACCTTTTCAAAAAGGCTTCCGTATCCTTTGAAGAGATCGGAAGGATATCATACAAAGACGACGTCTATACGGTCTACGGACAGAGCAGGAACGTGATCGGAACCATCAACGCCAAGCTTACCGGCGTAGGCAGGGTCATAAGCGAACTGGACAGAAAAGGCGTCAGATTCGAATAAGGTATAAACTGATTGTTTGATCAGCTTAGTAATACATTTATCCATATATTTAAACGGAGGAGAATATGGCAAATCTAAAGCTTTCTCACATCTACAAGGTCTATGAGAACGGGCACAAGGCTGTCAGTGATTTTTCCATCGACATCGCCGACCGTGAATTCATCGTCTTTGTCGGACCTTCGGGCTGCGGTAAATCCACGACCCTGCGTATGATAGCAGGCCTCGAATCGATCACCGCAGGAGATCTGTTTATAGGGGACACCCGTGTAAACGATATGGAACCGAAGGACAGGGACATAGCGATGGTATTCCAGAGCTATGCTCTTTATCCCCATATGACCGTGTACGAAAACATGGCATTCGGTCTGAGAAACCGTAAAATGCCTGAAGAGGAGATCAAGGAAAGAGTCCTCAAAGCAGCCAAGATGCTCGATATCGAAGACTATCTTGAGCGCAAGCCTAAAGAGATGAGCGGCGGCCAGAGACAGCGTGTTGCTCTTGGAAGAGCTCTCGTAAGGGATCCTAAGGTATTCCTTCTCGACGAGCCTCTGTCCAACCTGGACGCAAAGCTGAGAGCGGCTATGAGGACCGAGATCACCGCTCTTCACAAGAGTCTGAACACCACTTTCATCTACGTCACCCACGACCAGGTCGAAGCCATGACCATGGGAACGAGGATCGTAGTCATGAAGCTGGGATACGTTCAGCAGATCGACACACCGATGAACCTTTACAACGAACCTTACAACAAGTTCGTGGCCGGATTCATCGGAACGCCCCAGATGAACTTCTTCGACGTGACTCTCAAGAGAGAACATGAAAACGTCGTCGTAAGATTCGACAACGGCGATACCATCACCGTTCCTTACGAAAGCGTATCGAAGATCCATCCGAGTTACCTTGACGGCAGCAGAAAAGTCACCTTCGGTATCCGTCCCGAGCATATGACAGTGGACAGAGACGAAAGAGGACTCAGGTTCGTTGTGACCAACGTGGAACGCCTCGGAAACGAGACCATCATCTACGGAAAACTCGGAGATCACCTGGGCGAATTCACGATGAAGGACGAAGGAAACAGCATCATCGCCAAGGTCGTTGACAGAGACGATATCGAAGTCGGAGACGTGGTATATGCAGAGCCCAATCCGTCCAAGGTACATTTCTTCGACGCAGAGACCGAAGTGACCCTGATGAGCAAGATCCCGCCTTTCAACACCGTAGAGGTGAAGGCTGCCGGAAACGGCATGGATCTTCTCGGAAGCACCGTGGCCATGCCCAAGGTCTATGCCGATGCCCTTAAGGGCGAAGACAGCTTCGAACTGGTCATCCCGCCCGCGGCTATCGTTCCGGGCAAGGATTTCAAACTGCCGGTAGCACGCGTGGAACAGGTGGACGACAAGCACCTGGCATACCTCAGATATGGCGAAGGATACATCTTCGCTCTCGTAGGTGAAGACGTGAAGGCAGGAGACGATTACAGCTTCTCGCTGCTCAACGAAAAAACCGATCTCAAAGCCGGAGGGAAGGAGCTTCTCAAGGCTATTCCCGACGAGGATACGATCGACGGAACTTTCTACAAGACCGAGGTCAAGGAAGGCGGAGAAAGAGTGCTCCACTTCTTCTACAGGATCGGAGATTACTCCCTCGAAGCTCAGGCTGAAGACGGATACAAGATCAAGATCAACGCCATCGACGGAGACAGCTGCTACAAGAAGACCTACAGATACGCTGTGGACAGAAAGAGCATGCATCTTTCCGAAGGGGAAGGCCTTGCCGTCGAGATCGTCGATATTCTCGACTACGGCAACGTTCGCTACGCTAAGGCGAAGGCCGGCGATCAGGAGTTCCTCATCGAAGCGGACAAAGACACGGTCCTTGGCCCTGCAAAGGTAGCCTTCCGCAGCGAAGACGTTTCGGTCTATTCTATCGAAAGCGATATGAAGATCTGCTGATATGAAGGTAGTGTCCGGAGGAAAACAAATAGAGATCGAAGCGAATTCCAGGCCCTATCTTCTCAAGAGGATCATAGCCGACGGATTCGACATAGTGCTCATATTCGCCATCTTCATGCTTCTCACGGCCCTTGTAATGAGGACTCCTATGGCGGGGACCTACAGGGCTCACGTGGAAAGATCGAACGAGATAGCGAAAGAATACTATGCCCGCCTCGACGGAGTTGTGAGCGCAGACGAAATAAGGGAAGCTCTCGAAAAGGACGAAGAGTTCAGGAACGAGCGCTTTGCGGCAAATCTTCACGGATATCTGCTGGAAGCCCTTTCGGCGTTCATATCCGAAGGTCTGGTGCTTCTCGCAGTGCCCCTTATGTCTAAAGAAAGATCGACTCCCGGAAAACTCATGACAGGAGTCATGCTCTTCAGCAGGCAGAGGCGGGGGAAGGCAAGCAGACTTCAGATCCTCGCAAGATTCTCATTCGTTTTCTTCATAGACAGCCTTGCGCTGTATCTTTTCACAGGAATATTCACCTTCCTGCTGGTACCGGTGCTGAGGCTCACGGAAATGCTTCTTATCAGCGATAACAGATGCTTATGCGATCTGATGACCGGACTTACGGTCATAGAAAAAATATCATACGACGGAATCAACTAGTTTTTCATGGAGGATAAAGAGATGAAAAAGTTAACTGCAATACTGCTGGTTCTTGCGATGACCCTGGTGCTTTTCACGGGCTGCGGCGGAGACAGCGGCAAGAAAGAAGAAAAAGACGACGGTATCATCCGTGTCTGGGTCGGCGAAGAGTCGGCTGAGTTCTATCAGAAAGTATGCGACGAATATCTCGCCGCAAATAGCGATTTCGGATACAAGATCGAGGTAAAGGGCATGGATACGGGCTCCGTTGCCGGCGTCATCACCAATGACCCCACGGCTGCCGCTGATATCTACACGGTTGCTCACGACAACATCGGTAAACTGGCTTCCACCCAGTGCGCTAAGCCCATCACCGACGAGGCTCTCATAGCCCAGGTCACGGCTGACAATCCGGAAGCTTTCAAAAACGTCATCTATTCGTCCCTGAACGATAAAGAATATCTCTACGGAGTGCCTTACATTTCCCAGGCTCTCTTCCTGTATTACAACAAAGCTCTCGTAACTGAGGAGCAGGCAAAGAGCTTCGAAGGCTTAAGAGAAGCTGCAAGAGCAGCCGGCTGCAAAGCCATAACGGTAACCGGCGACGACGGATTCAATATGTCCTTTGCGATCCTTGCAAGAAAGGTCGATGACAAGAGCACGACGGTAAAGATCTACGAAGGCGCGGACAAGGTCCTCGGCGGCGCAAAGGGAACGAGCAACTGCCAGGGCGACGATACCGTTGCTATCTACAGATGGCTCCAGGCATTCGCTGCGGATCCCAACGGCTTCAAGTGGGCTTCCTCCGACGGATGGGATGCAGATCTTGATAAAGACAACAAGGGCGTTCTTGCAGTCATAGGCGGATCCTGGCATTTCAAAACAGCCAGCGCTGCGCTTGGTGAGAGCAACCTCGGCATCACACTCATCCCGACCTTCACCCTTACGCCCGCTTCCGTCGAAGGACTTACAGGCGTAGCAGCCGGAGATACTTTCAGAGGCGGAACTTTCGCAGACTGCAAGTGCTTCATGATCAATGCAAACTCCGCTTCCAGCAAATATGCAAAGGAGCAGGAGCTCATCAAGCATCTCTCCAGCAAGGAGATCCAGGACAGATCCTTCCTTGAGTGCAGCAACGTTCCTGCATATTCCGGATCCGTTTCCTACATAGAGCAGTGCTTTGCTGAAGGAAAGATCACAGAGAGCCAGCACAAGATGGCTGCAGCTCAGCTCGGAATGGCCGAATGGGGCATTCCTCAGCCTTTCATCACAAGTACTCTTAACACATATTATTATTCAAAGCAGGCACCGTCAGTGCTCCGCGCCATCGTTGACAAGACAGCATATCCTACGACGGGTACACAGATCATAGAAGAGACTGAGACCCTCGAAGGTGTACGCAAAGCTCTTTATCTTGTCGAATACATCTGGATGCACGGACTCACTCCGACGGAATTCCCTGCAACACTTCCGGCAGGTGCATAAGAAGTATTCAAACTGATCCCTGATCATTCGGAGGAATATTATGAGCACTAAAGCATTGATTGCTCCAAGTATCAACAGCGGGCCGAGCTTCGGCGAGCGCCTTGGCAAGCGTTTTTCAAACTTCGGTAAACGCTTCGCCGACGGTTCTCCGGGCACAAAGCTCTCCCACCTCATATTCGGAGCGGGTAATTTCTACCATAAACAATATATAAAGGGATTCCTCTTCCTGCTTATACAGGCAGCTATTTTAGCGATCATGATCTTCTGCCCGTCCATCAATAACACTCCTTACGGATGGAAGGCTTTGAAGAACCTGACCTTAAAATACACCAGTATGGGCGGTGAATTCGATCCCGTAACAGGTCAGTTCACAACAGGATCCGACTGCAAATTGATGGTGCTTTTCGGCTTCGTCACCATAGCTTTGATCATAGTCTACTTCTTCGTATGGAACCTGAGCATCAACTCTTCCTACAAAGCGGATATGGACAGAAAGGTAGGCAAAAAGCCGGCCACTTTCAAAGAAGATATGGCAGAGCTTTTGGACAGCAGATTCCACATTCTGATGCTGACCCCGACCTGCATAGCAGCGGCGATCTTTACCATACTTCCTACGGTATTCATGATCGCCCTGGCCTTTACTTCCTACAACAGTTATGACATGAACGTTCTTGGAACCAACCTCTTCGAGTGGAACGGCTTCAGGAACTTCGTGGCAGTGTTCACGGGAGAAGGCTCCCTGGGCTTCGAGGTCCACAACAGATTCCTTCCGGTCCTCGGATGGACTTTCGTATGGGCTATCTTCGCGACCCTGACATGCTATTTCGGCGGCATCATCCTGGCTCTTCTCATAAACAAGAAGGGACTCAACGGAAAGAAGATATTCAGGACTCTGTTCATACTGACAATAGCAGTTCCCCAGTTCATTTCTCTCCTTGCCGTGAGAAATATCCTGGGCGAATACGGTCCTGTAAACTCCATGCTCATGAACGCGGGATGGATACAAAGTCCCATAGGTTTCTTGGGACTTCACCCGACGGACAGCGAAAAACTTGCCAAAGTCATGGTCATAATAATCAACATGTGGGTAGGTATACCGTATACCATGCTGATGACGTCAGGTATACTGATGAACATACCTGCAGACCTATACGAGGCCGCAAGAGTCGACGGAGCGTCGACGGTAAAGATGTTCTTCAAGATAACGCTTCCTTACGTAATATTCGTAACGACGCCTTATCTTATCTCCAGCTTTATCGGAAACATAAACTCCTTCAACTCCATATTCCTGCTGACAGGAGGAGGCCCGACCTATACGGGATATCAGGCAGGCGGTACGGATCTTCTGGTAACGTGGCTGTTCAAGGTGACCATAGACCAGGGCATGTACAACACAGGCGCTGTCATAGGTATATTCACCTTTATAATCACAGCTACCATAACACTTGTAACTTACCGCAGAAGCAAAGCGTATAACGAGGAGGACACTTTCCAATGAGTACTGATCTTAAACAGAAAAAATTCAGAAGTCAGTCCAGGACTCAGAAGGTCAGCCTCAGCGCGACTTATATCATACTGATAATCCTGGCGATAATATGGATAATACCGCTCCTCTGGATAGCGCTTTCCGCTTTCCGCTGCGAGTTCCAGCCTGACGGCACCTTCATCGGAAGAGTCACAAGCAACTTCTTCCCGAAGGCCGTGGGTCTCAAAAACTTCAAGGATCTCTTTACGGCGACTTACTACGGCGTGCCCAACGCATTCCCGAAGTGGATCTTCAACACTCTGATAATTGCCATATTCGACTGTATCATATCCACTTTCCTGGTGCTTTCGGTGGCCTACTGTATGTCGAAACTGAGATTCAAGATGAGAAAGCCCTTCATGAACCTGTCCATGGTCATAGGGCTGTTCCCGAGCTTCATGAGCATGATAGCCATCTACTTCCTGCTCAAATCCATAGGGCTGACGGGCAACCCGGCCCATCCCGAGTATTCGGTGATAGGGCTCATACTTGCCTACAGCGCGGGAGCCGGTATGGGCTTCCAGGTGGCGAAAGGATTCTTCGACGTCATACCCAACGCTCTGGTGGAGTCCGCGAAACTCGACGGCTGCACCAACTACCAGATATTCAGGCGCATAATCCTGCCGCTCTCTAAGCCCATCATCATATATCAGGCGCTGATGAGCTTCACGGGTCCCTGGATGGACTTCATCTTCGCGAAAGTCATCATAGGCGCCGACAACCCGGCTCACTGGACGGTATCCGTAGGGCTCTATTCGCTGCTCTTCGGTACCCATCCGGACACGAACCTGTTCACTCAGTTCGCCGCAGGCTGCGTCATAGTAGCTATACCCATAGTTACCCTGTTCATGTTCCTGCAGCAGTACTACGTAGAAGGCGTGACGGCCGGAGCTGTAAAGGGATAAAAAACCTTTCAAAAGCTTGAAAATATAAGAAGGTTTTGCTTGACTTAAAGACGGACGTGCCTTACAATACAGGGGCGTTCGTCTTTTTTATTGCCTGAAAACGGCAATAGGGAAACGGCGGTTACACGTTACAGTAACAGTGCCGAAAAGGGATGAGTGAGAAAGACAGCTCATCAGAGTAGGCGCCGAAACTTATGCCACAGGCATATAAGTAGACAGGAGGAACAAAATGTCTTACATTGCAAAGCCATCGGAGATCGAAAGAAAATGGTACGTTCTCGATGCAGAAGGAAAGACCCTTGGTCGCCTTTGCTCAGAAGCAGCCATGATACTCCGTGGAAAGAGAAAACCGATTTACACACCGTTCCTGGACACAGGTGATTACGTTATCGTGATCAACGCCGACAAAGTGCAGGTCACCGGCAAGAAGGCACAGCAGATGATCTACAAGCACTACAGCTATTATCCGGGCGGGATGAGAGAAACCACCTTCGAAGAGATGCAGAAAAAGCACCCCGACGAAGTCATTCGCCACGCAGTCAAGGGAATGCTCCCCAAGGGACCTCTCGGAAGACAGATGGCAAAGAAGCTGAAGGTTTATGCGGGACCCGATCATAAGCATGCAGCTCAGAAGCCGGAAGTATACGATTTTTAGTTAGGGAGGTTTAGAAAATGGCAAAGATCCAGTACTGCGGAACAGGCAGAAGAAAATCCTCTGTAGCGAGAGTCCGTCTCGTTGCAGGCAAGGGAGAAATCATTGTTAACAAGAAGCCTCTCGACGAATATTTCGGAATGGAGCTTCTTAAGAGAGAAGTAAGAAGACCTTTGGAGCTCGTAGGAGCCGAGGGTAAATACGACGTCATCGCTACCGTTAACGGCGGCGGAACAACAGGACAGTCCGGCGCGCTCCGCCACGGCATTTCAAGAGCGCTCTGCCAGGCAGATCCCGAGAACAGAGCTGTGCTCAAGGCAGCAGGCTTCATGACTCGTGACCCCCGAATGAAGGAAAGAAAGAAGTACGGACTCAAGAAAGCCCGTCGCGCTTCCCAGTTCTCAAAGAGATAGTATCGTATATTTCAGACAGTTTTCTGTTTGGAATATGTTTGATGCGGTTGATAATGATAAGCTCCGGAAAATTCCGGGGCTTTTATCATATGAATCCGGAGAGCTAGGCGCGGAAAAAATATCGATAAAAGTATGAAAAAGAAGAGCAATACACAACTCATATGGGAGTTTCTGGACGGATGCAAGAGATATTTCGTCGTATTCATCCTGGCGCAGCTGGTGACTTCGCTTTGCCAGATGCTGACTCCTCAGATCGTAAGATCTACCATAGATAACGTGCTGGGTGGAAAGGCCGCGGACTTTCCTGCTTTTGTCATGAAACTTATCGAAAAGGTAGGAGGTTTCGCGTATATAGCAGACCACCTCTGGATAATGGCGGCGGCGCTCATGGCCGTGGCAACGGTGCAGTTCGTTTCGAACTATGTCGGTACCGTATACAATACGAAGGCGGCGGAGTCCCTTTCAAGAGCCATGAGGAACAGACTGTTCGGCCATATCCAGAAGCTTCCCTACGACTGGCATATGAAGAACCACACGGGAGATATTATCCAGCGCTGCACTTCAGATATACAGACTCTAAGGAATTTCCTCGCGCAGCAGCTCACGGCTCTGCTACTCACGGTCCTCAAGATAGGTATGGGACTTTACTTCATGTTTTCCATGAACGTAAGGCTTTCGTTCTACGCTCTGATACCCATTCCCGTTATAATCGTCTTCACCATCATCTTTTCCAAGCAGATGCACGACGGTTTCAAAGTCTGCGACGAGATGGAAGGCGTCGTATCTTCAATGGTCCAGGAGAACCTCACGGGCGTAAGAGTCGTAAGGGCATTCGGACAGGAGAGAAGGGAAAAGGACAGATTCGAAGCAAAGAACGAAGAGTATACCAATCTTTGGATAAGGGTCGGTCACCTCATGGGAAGGTTCTGGTGTTCCCAGGACGTCCTCACGAGTCTCCAGACTTTGCTGGTGCTCGTGCTGGGCGCTAAGTTCTGTATAGACGATGCCATGCTTCCCGGAGAATACGTGGCGTTCCTTTCCTATAACGCCATGATGGCATTCCCCATCAGACGTATAGGAAGAGTCGTTTCCGAAATGAGCAAGGCGGGAGTCGCCATAGACCGTATCGCGTACGTGGTCAATTCCGAAGAGGAGAAGGATCCGGAAGACGCGAAGGAAGTTCCTCTTGACAAAGATATCGTCTTCGACCACGTGAACTTCAGCTACGAAGGGAGCAAGGAAATACTCCATGACGTGAGTTTCACCATCCCCGCAGGATCCACTCTGGGCATACTCGGAGGTACGGGAAGCGGAAAGTCGACTCTTATGCTGCTTCTTGACAAGATGTATTCTCTTCCCGAGGGAAGCGGCAGCATACGAATTGGCGACACGGATATACGCGAAATAAAGACCAGCTATTTAAGAGATAACATATCCATAGTCCTTCAGGAGCCTTACCTTTATTCCAGGTCCCTTAAGGAAAACATAGGTATAACGGACGAGGATTTCGACCTCGAAGCGATAAGAGAAGCCGCAAGGGCGGCATGTCTCGACGATACCATAGAGAATTTCGAAAAAGGCTACGATACCTTCGTCGGAGAGAGAGGAGTGACTCTTTCCGGCGGACAGAAGCAAAGAGCAGCCATAGCCAGAGCTTTGACAAAAGACGCTCCCATATTCGTCTTCGACGATTCGCTGTCTGCAGTCGATACGCAGACCGATGCAAAGATAAGGGCGGCTCTGGAAGAAAAGTTCGGCACGGCGACCATAATAATCATATCGCACAGGATCACGACCCTTTCAAAGGCCGACAATATCCTGGTGCTCGAGGACGGACGGGTATCCGAGATGGGCAGCCCCGATAAGCTCAAGACTTCCGGCGGCCTTTACAACCAGATATTCGATATCCAGTCGGGCAATATATAGGGAAGGAGGTGCGAAAAATGAGTAAACAGACAAAAGAAAAAGATCCAATGCGTCTCTTCGGTATCCCCAAGATGATGCCCCTCATACTGAAGTACAAGAAGCCTCTCCTTCTCATGTGCATGTATACGTGCTTCTCCAACCTGGCCGCTGTGGCAGCGCCTGTTTTCCAGCGCTACGCCATAAACCACTACGTGGAAGAGAGGACCCTGGATACCATCTGGATATTCATAGGGCTTTACGTTCTTTCCATCGTGCTCATGGCATGGGCAGGATACAAGGAAGTCATCGTGGGCCTTACTACGGAAATGCACATGGACAGAGATATGAGGAACAGAGCTTTCTCGCATCTTCAGGAACTTGCCTTCTCGTATTACAACCAGAACAGCGTCGGATATATACATTCGAGGGTAATGAGCGATACCTCCAGGATAGGAGACCTCTTCTCCTGGCAGATCCACGATACGGTAGCCTTCGCGGTATACATCGGAGCGTCCGTTCTTATCATGTTCATCACCGACTGGAAGCTCACGCTCCTTGCCATGGCCATAGTTCCGGTAATAACTCTGTTCTTCTCCGTGTTCCAGATGAAATATTTCGAACTGCACAGAGAAGTAAGGGAGCTGAACTCAAAGATCACCGGCGATTTCAACGAAGGCATCACAGGCGCCAAGACGACTAAGTCTCTGGTCATAGAAGACAAGATATACAGGGATTTCACGAAGGACACCGACGCCATGGTCAAGAAGTCCATCGCTCAGGCGAGGCTCCACGGAGTGTTCCATGCGGTGACCATATTCGCATCCTCTCTTGCCGTAGCTATAGTGCTGTGGAAGGGCGGCGTTATAGCCAAGACGGAGATAGGGACTTTCTCCATGTTCATGTCCTATGCCGAGAATCTCATGGAGCCGGTAAGATGGCTCGTCGATACCCTTGCGCTCTTCGTTGCAGGCAAGGTAAACATCGAAAGATATACGAAACTCTGCGAGACCGTATCGGACGTAACGGATACGCCGGAAGTAATAGAAAAGTACGGAGATTCTTTCGATCCCAAGAAGGAAAACTGGGAAGATATCAAGGGCGACATAGAGTTTGAAGACGTCAGCTTCAAATATCCGGACGGCGGAGAATACGTTCTCGAGCATTTCAACCTGAGCATACCCTTCGGGACAAATCTGGCCATAGTCGGTGAAACGGGGGCAGGCAAGAGCACTCTGGCTTCCCTCATATGCCGTTTTTACGAGCCCACCGCAGGAAGGATGCTCATCGACGGCAAGGACGCCAGGGAACGTTCACAGCTGTGGCTCCACAGTTCTCTTGGCTACGTTCTTCAGACTCCGCACCTTTTCTCAGGTTCCATAAGAGATAACCTGAGATACGGAAACGAAGACGCTACGGAAGAGGATCTCTGGAGAGCCATAGATCTTGTTTCCGCAAGAAACGTTATAGAAAAGCTTGAAAAAGGTCTCGACACGGACGTGGGAGAAGGCGGAGATATGCTCTCCACCGGCGAAAAGCAGCTCATATCCTTCGCAAGGGCCATACTTGCAGATCCCAAGATCATAGTGCTCGACGAGGCTACAGCTTCAGTGGACACTCTGACGGAAGCAAGGATACAGGCAGCTATAGACACAGTCATAAAGGGAAGGACTTCCATAGTGATAGCCCACAGGCTTTCCACCATAAAGAATGCCGATCTCATACTCGTAGTATCCGACGGCAAGATCATAGAAAGAGGAAAGCACGAAGAACTTCTCGCTGCAAAGGGTCATTACTTCGACCTCTGGACGAGGCAGTTCGAAGACGCGGCTACGGCTGAGATCCTTAATAAAAAGTAATTCCATAAAGGTGACCATCAGTATCAACTGGTGGTTACTTTTTTATTACATTGTGATATACTACTTGGAACGATGACCCATATACAGGAGACATACATATGAAAGTACTTTTGACAGGGGGGACAGGTTACATAGGCAGCCATACCGCTGCCGAGCTCCTTTCGAAGGGGTATGAGGTAGTCCTCTTAGACAACTTATCCAACAGCGAGGAAAAGACCGTGATGAATATAGCTAAGGTCTGCGGCAAGCTGCCCAAATTCGTCAAGGGAGACGCATGCGACGCAGAGGTGCTGGAAAAGATCTTCACGGATCACAAGATCGACGCGGTAGTGCATTTCGCAGGATACAAGGCTGTGGGAGAGAGCGTCGAAAAACCCCTCATGTACTACAGGAACAATATAGACAGCATGCTTTCCGTTCTCGAGGCAATGAAGAGACACGGATGCAATACACTCATTTTCAGTTCATCGGCAACCGTTTACGGGGAGGACAATCCCGTTCCGTTCGTTGAGACCCAGCGCGCGGGCGGGTGCACGAATCCCTACGGAAGGACCAAGTATTTCATCGAGGAGATACTGAAAGACGCGGCTAAGGCTGACGGGAACTTAAGCATAGTCATACTGCGGTATTTCAATCCCATCGGAAGCCACAGAGTCGGCTATCTGGAAGAACAGCCCAAGGGCGTTCCCAACAACCTCTTCCCGTATATCTGCCAGGTGGCGGAGGGCAAGCTTCCGAAGCTTAACGTTTTCGGAAACGATTATCCCACGCCCGACGGAACGGGAGTCAGAGACTATATCCACGTGATGGATCTGGCATCGGGACACGAAGCCGCTCTCAGATACGCCGCTGAGCATAAGGGCGCGGAAGTGTTCAATCTCGGAACGGGCAAAGGTACCTCGGTGCTGGAGATGGTGGCCGCCTTCGAAAAGGCCAGGGGAGTGAAGATCCCCTACGAGATCGCTCCCAGGCGTCCCGGAGACATAGCCGAGTGCTATGCGGACTGCTCCAAAGCGAAAGAGATACTTGGCTGGGAAGCACAGTACACCGTAGAAGACGCATGTAAAAAACCTCTTCACTAGAGGAACAGGAGACATATATGACAGAATTAAGAGAAGTATTCAAAGACCCCTCGAAGTTCGAGGGAGACATAGAAGTCGTCGGCTGGATCAGGAACAACAGAGGATCCAACAAGTTCGGATTCATCGACTTGAACGACGGTACATATTTCAAGAGCGTACAGGTGGTATACGAAGAAGAGTTCCTTCCCAACTTCGAAGAGATCTCCAAACTGCCCCTGTCCACGGCTCTTTCCGTTAAGGGACAGCTGGTCCTTACTCCGGAAAGCAAACAGCCCTTCGAGATCAAGGCAAGGGAGATAAGCGTTGAAGCTCCTTCCGACCCCGATTACCCGATCCAGAACAAGAGACATACCATGGAGTACCTCCGCACCCAGCAGCACCTCCGTCCGAGAACGAACAAATTCTCCGCGGTGTTCAGGGTAAGGAGCGTGGCTGCCTACGCCATCCATAAATTTTTCCAGGAGAAAGGCTTCGTATACGCTCATCCGCCCATCATCACGGCCAGCGACGCCGAAGGTGCGGGCTTGATGTTCCACGTAACGAACTTCGACCTTGAAAACGTACCCAAGAATGAAGACGGAAGCGTAGACTATTCTCAGGACTTCTTCGGAAAGAGCGCCAACCTGACGGTATCGGGACAGCTTGAAGCCGAGATATTCGCTCTGGCTTTCAAGAACACCTATACCTTCGGGCCCACCTTCAGAGCTGAAAACTCCAACACCACGAGACATGCCAGCGAGTTCTGGATGATAGAGCCGGAGATCGCTTTCGCGGATCTCAAGGACGATATGGACCTCATCGAGGAGATGGTAAAATACATCATCAATTACGTTCTTGAGAACTGCCCCGCGGAGATGGAATTCTTCAACAGCTTCGTGGACAAAGGCCTCATGGACAGGCTCCACAACGTAGTTTCGAACGACTTCGAAAGACTGGAGTACACTAGAGCCATAGAGCTCCTCGAGGAAGCTCAGGCAAAAGGCAGAAAGTTCGAGTACAAAGTGACCGGCTGGGGCATGGACCTTCAGTCCGAGCACGAGAGATACATCACCGAGGAAGTGTTCAAGAAACCGGTATTCCTCATCAACTATCCTTCCGCCATTAAGGCCTTCTATATGAGGGAGAACGAAGACGGAAAGACTGTGGCGGCCTGCGACCTTCTGGTCCCCGGTATAGGGGAGATAGTAGGCGGATCCCAGAGAGAAGAGCGCTATGACGTCTTAAGAGACAAGATCAGAAGACTGGGAATGGACGAAGAGACATACTGGTGGTATCTTGAGCTCAGAAAATACGGCGGCTGCAAGCACGCGGGCTTCGGACTGGGCTTCGAAAGAATGATCATGTATCTCACGGGAGTCGACAACATAAGAGACGTGCTTCCGTTCCCGAGAACGCCGAAGAACGCAGATTTCTAGACAGTAAAGAAACTTAGGGATTGCCGGATCAGATATGTCCGGCAATCTTTGTATATATCAGAGCATGAAAAATGAAAGTCTAAAGGGCAGCATGCTGCTCTTCATAACTGCATTCATCTGGGGCATAGCCTTCGCTTTTCAGAGAAGCGGCATGGAGTATATAGGTCCCATCACCTTTATGGCTGCAAGGTGCTTTCTTGCCGTCATATTTCTTGGTGTGCTCTGCATGATCATATACGGACCGAAGAAGGCTTTCAGATACGACAGGGCTACGGTGCTGGGAGGCCTTGGATGCGGCTTTTTCATGACTATAGCGAACAACCTGCAGCAGATGGGCATGGTGTATACGGAAGCCGGGAAAGCCGGTTTCATAACGGCTATGTACATACTGATAGTTCCCGTTCTGAACGTTTTCATACTGAAGAAAAAAGAGCCTCTGAAAACATGGATAGCAGTAGCGCTGGGAGTCATAGGTCTCTACCTTCTCTGCGCCGCAGGCACGGCCGAGATTGAAAAGGGTGACATACTGGTATTCGGATGCGCCGTGTTCTTCTCAGCCCACATACTATGTTCCGACAGGTTTGCCGGCACGGCCGAGATAGTCAAGATGAGCTTCATACAGTTCTTCGTGTCCTTCGTTCTCAGCGCGGCCATAGCCCTTCTCACGGAAGACGTATCTTTCGAGGGGATATGGGCCGGAAGGATAGCAGTCGCGTACTGCGGCATCCTTTCGGCAGGGGTAGGTTATACCCTTCAGATAGTGGGGCAGAAAACGGTGAAGCCTGCTGCGGCGAGCCTAATAATGAGCCTGGAATCCGTGTTCGCGGTAGTGGGCGGCTGGCTTATACTTCACGAGACCATGTCTTTAAGGGAGCTCATAGGATGCGCGGTGATGTTCGCTGCCATAATACTGGTCCAGTTGGAACCAAAAAAGAAAAGCTAAGGCATATACCGATAGCCGATTGTGTGATATCCGGTATTGGGATATAATACATTTGTACACAATCATATAAAGGAGGTCATCATGGCATACACGTTAGACGCGATCCATCACGTAGGTATCCCTACGAAGGATGAAGACATCGATAAGGTAAAGGATTTTTATGAGAGACTCCTCGGATTCAAGGCTACGGTCGATACCAGGTTCGAGGCCAGCGGACACAGAATGCTCTTTATGGAAAAGGGCGATATGATAATCGAGTTCTATACTCTCGAAGGTCCGTCAAGAATAGGAAATATCGGCGTTGTAGATCATCTCTGCTACATCGGCACAAATATCGAGGAACTCGGAAAAGCCATAGCGGCGGAAGGATACAAAGTCGAAGAGTATCTTCTTCAGAGACATCCCGACGGAAGACCCATGTACGGCTTCCAGTTCTTCTACGGCCCAGCAGGGGAATACGTAGAACTTTACGAAGATCATACGCTCCTCTGGGATAAATAGAAGATTTGATATTTAAAATCGTATAAAAGGGGTCCGGCATTGCCGGACCCCTTTTGCTTGACATTATTCCATCAGCGGGGAAAAGATATGCAAAAGTTAGCTGCGGCTTATTGTATGTCGAGACGGAGGAGAATATAATACAAATGTACAATTTTATATATGTTTTTCAGGAGGTCATCATGGCATACACATTAGACGCGATCCATCACGTAGGTATCCCCGTAAAGGACGAAAACATTGATAAGGTAAAGGATTTTTATGAGAGACTGCTGGGTTTCAAGGCGACTGTCGACACGAGATTCGAATCTACAGGTCACAGGATGCTCTTCCTTGAAAAAGGCGATATGATAATTGAGTTCTATACCCTCGAAGGTCCGTCAAGAGTGGGAAATCTCGGAGTTGTGGATCATCTCTGCTATATCGGCACCAATATCGGAGAACTCGCAAAGGCTATCGCCGCAGAGGGATATAAGGTGGAAGATTATCTGCTTCAGAAGAATGCTGAAGGAAAAGCGGAGTGCGCTTTCCAGTTTTTCTACGGTCCGGCAGGAGAATACGTCGAACTGTATGAAAATTTCAGAGAACTCTAAGGGCTTGCAGTAGATTTCCCTTGTAGTTTTTCAAACTAGTATGATATACTTTTCAGTGGCTGTTTAGAAGGCAGCCACTGATTTGTTTTTAATACGACAGTATTTTTTAGGAGGAAAACATATATTATGAAGGGTTACACCAGCGACACCATCAGAAACATCGCTCTTGTAGGACACGGCAGCTCCGGAAAGACGACTTTCCTTGAAGCCGCGCTTCTTGCAACAGGCGTCATCTCAAGACTCGGAAGAGTCGAAGACGGAAATACGGTATCCGACTATGACAAGATGGAAACCGAAAAAGGATATTCCATCAGTCTTTCCATAGTTCCCGTAGAGTACAACAAAGTAAAGCTCAACTTCCTCGACACTCCGGGATTCTTCGATTTCGTAGGCGAAGTAAACTGCGCTCTGAGAGCAGCAGAAGCCGCTGCGATCTTCGTAGACGCTTCTTCCGGTATCCAGGTAGGAACTGAGAAAGCATGGAATTCATGCAAGCAGTTCAACGTTCCCAGGTTCTTCGTAATCAACAAGACCGACAAGGACAACATCGACGTACCGGCAGTCATCGATTCGCTCAAGGCAAAATTCGGTTCCGCTGTTGTATCCATGGACGATACAGACGCCATAAACGAAGCCATCGCCGAGACATCCGAGGAACTCATGGATAAATTCTTCGGCGGCGAAGAGTTCACAGAAGAAGAGTTCAGCACAGGTCTTTCCCAGGCTATACTGGACGGAGGCATCTGCCCCGTATTCACCTGCTCAGCTCTTAAAGGCGACGGCATCAAGGAAGTTCTCGACGCATTCATCAAGTACGTTCCCAAGCCCACGGCTCATGAACCCTACGAAGTGGTCGACGGAGATCCCATCCCCTGCGGAGACGGTCCTGCGGCACTCTTCGTATTCAAGACCATAGCAGACCAGTTCGGAAAGATCTCCCTTGCCAAGGTCATCCGCGGCAGCGTGAACCAGGGTATGGAACTTCTCAACGCAACACAGGAAAAGAACGAAAAACTCAGCTCCGTGTACTACCTCCGCGGTAAGACGCAGGGCGAATGCCTAAAGGCATCCTTCGGAGATATAGTCGCTCTCGGAAAACTCACCGCGACCCAGACCGGAGACACACTCTGCGACAAGGCGAACCCGATACAGTTCCCGAAAATCGTATTCCCGCAGCCGACCCTCTTCACAGCCATCGAACCCAAGTCCAAGGCCGACGAAGACAAGGTCTCCTCGGGACTCAAGAAACTCATGGAAGAAGATCCTTCATTCTGCCTCGAGAGAAATACTGAAACACGTCAGACCCTTCTCGGAACACAGGGAGACATCCAGGCCAACATCCTTATGGCAAAGCTCAAGGATAAGAACGGCGTAGAAGTTTCTTCCGTACCTCAGAAGGTCGCATACAGAGAGACCATCATGGGCAGCTCCGACGTTCAGGGCAAGCACAAGAAACAGAACGGCGGTTCCGGACAGTACGGCGACGTATACATCAAGTTCTCCAGATCCGAAGAAGAATTCGAATTCGTGGATTCCGTTGTCGGCGGCGTAGTTCCCAGAAACTTCATCCCTGCCGTTGAAAAAGGTCTCCGTGAATGCATGGAGAAAGGACCTCTCGCAGGATGCAAGTGCCAGAACATCAGAGCAGAACTCTACTACGGTTCCTATCATCCGGTAGACTCCGATGAAGTTTCCTTCAAGGCAGCTGCAAGGCTCGCATTCAACAAGGGTATCCCGGAAGCAAAACCGGTACTTCTCGAGCCTATAATGAAGCTGGATATCACCGTTCCCGACGATTACGTAGGATCGGTAATGGGTGATCTTCCCAACAGAAGAGGCATCGTAATGGGTATGGACCCGGTACTCGGCGGAGGACAGACTCTCCACGCTGAAGCTCCCCAGTCCGAGCTCTTCGACTATGCTATCTCCCTGAGGGCAATGACCCAGGCCAGAGGATCATTCACGATGGCATTCGATCACTATGCAACTCTTCCGGCTAACCTCACTGAAAAGGTCGTAGCTGCATACAAGGCAGAACAGGAAGAAGCGTAACAACTCACAAGTGACTTACATCAAAGCCGCGGACAGAATAGTCCGCGGCTTTTTGTATCTGCCCATGCTTTAGAACAGTTTTTTCCTTCAAAAATTTTCTTTTAGATAGTGGATATTATTGTATAATGGTATCAGTAAAAGGGGCTTCAAAAGAAACCTTTTGATCCAGGAAAGGAGGGAAAATGGGTTTAATCACAGAATATAAGTGCCCGGGATGCGGAGCGCCGCTGGCTTTCGACGCAGAGAGCGGAAGGGTCACCTGTGACCATTGCGGAAATTCCTATTCGGTCGCTGAGATCATAGCCTCCCAGAAGGCTGAGACGACCACCGAAGAATTCGATTGGGGCAACTACAAAGCGGGTCTTTCCACGGAACTACTCGATAATACGGTAGTGTATCAGTGTCAGTCCTGCGGAGCTATCCTGGAGACGGATGCGACGACGGCTGCGACCAACTGTCCCTACTGCGACAACAATATCGTGCTTACTGACAGAGTGTCGGCAGGACTGAAACCCAATGCGGTGGTCCCCTTTGAGATCGACAAGAAGCAGCTCAAGGAAATAGTCCACAACTTCTACAGAGGAAAGAAACTCCTTCCCAGGAATTTCTTCAACGACAGTTATATAGACAAGATCCTCGGAGTGTACATACCCTTCTGGCTCTTCGACTGCACCGTGGAAGGCGAAGTCAATTTCAGAGGAGACAGGGTAAGCAGGACCGAGACCTCCAGGGAAAGCATAGTCACCACGTATCAGTATCTCATAGAGCGCCAGGGACAGATGAGTTTTGAAAACGTTCCTGTGGATGCCAGCAAGAAGATGCAGGATGACGTGATGGATTCCATAGAACCTTACGACTTTTCGAAGATGGTACCCTTCAACGGGGCGTATCTTTCAGGCTTCGTGGCAGACAGGTTCGACTCGGATCCCGACGAGGAGATCCCGAGGGCAAACAGCAGGGTCATAAACAGCACCCTGGCGGGGATAGAATCTACAGTGACAGACTTCAGTTCAGTCACAGAGCATTCCAACAATTTGCGCATGTACGATGCCAGAGTGAAATACGTGCTCCTTCCGGCATACATCATCAACTGCCAGTACGGAGGAAAGAAGTATCAGTACGTAGTCAACGGGCAGACGGGAAAGATCGTAGGCGATCTTCCATCCAGCAGTTCCGTTGCGACAGGATATTTCATAAAGGCATTCGCAATAGCGGCGGCAGCCTTCATTGCGCTGTTCCAGTTCTTCGGATAGGAGGTCGGTAAAATGAAAAAAAGATTACTGAACGTTTTACTGGTCCTTCTGTTAGTGCTGGCCTTTGCCAGTCCGGTGTTCGCATCGAGTCTCAACAACCCGAGCCTTCCGAGGGTGGTGGATTACGCCGATATGTTCTCGGATGCCGAGGAACAGAGGCTCCAGGAAGAACTGTACAAGCTCATAAACAAATACGGTTACGATTTCCTGATCATGACTTCCAACGATCACGGGACCTACGATAACGATACGGACTTCATCGAAGCGGTATGGGATCACAACGGTTTCGGAACCGGAGATAAGAACAGCGGATGGGCTATATTCGTCTGTATGGACTGCAGATCGTGGATGCACGATGCCTGCGGAGACGCCATGGATTATCTCACCTATGACACCGTCAATATAATAGACGATTTCATGGAAGGGAGCATGGTCTCAGGAGACTACTACGGAGCCATGATGGCGGCCATATCGGAGCTGGATTCCCTCTTCAGCATGGGAGCCAAGGAATACGTAGATCATACCTACAGTCCCATAGTCGACCCGCCCCATCCGGAACCTACGCCTTCCTCATTCTGGGATAAACTGAGAAACGGAAGCATAGCCGGCGTCATAGGCGGTCTGTTCGCTGGATTCATAAGCGTAGGCAGCGCAAAGCGCAGCATGCAGACTGTATCAAGAGCCTACAGCGCTGGAAATTACGTAACTCCTGGAAGCTTCAGGCTCAGCAGAGCTGAAAATATACTCATGAACGTATATACACAGAGGATACCCAAAGAGGAACACCATTCGTCCGAAGGCGGAGGAGGTCCACACCACAGCGGAGGTTCGAGCTACAGCGGTCCTCATATGAGCAGCGGCGGCAATATGCACTCCAGCGGCGGAGGAAGACATTTCTAAGTATGGTTTTTTTACACGTCTTCGTGTAGAATATATATCAGTTACAGTTGTACATAAATTCAGTTAATAATCTGAAAGGAGAAATAAAATGGGATTTATTCATGCAGCATTAGGAGCAGCCACAGGCGTACTCTCAGATCAGTGGAAAGAGTATTTCTATTGTGACTCACTCAACGCAGACATACTCGTAGCCAAGGGCCAGAAGAGAACATCTCTCAAGTCCAGCAACTACGGTACGGACAACATCATCACCAACGGATCGGTCATTTCTGTTGCTGACGGACAGTGCGTCCTTATCGTAGACAACGGCAAAGTAGTCGATTACTGCGCAGAGCCGGGAGAATACAAATATGATGCTTCTTCAGAGCCTTCACTCTTTGACGGCGGAAAGCTTGCAGACAACATCAAGAAGGTATTCGAGAACATGGGCAAGCGTTTCACTTTCGGAGGAGAAGCTCCCAAGGATCAGAGGATCTATTACTTCAACACAAAGGAACTTCCGGGAAGCAAATACGGAACAGCCAACCCGGTACCTTTCAGAGTAGTCGATCCTAGAGCCAACATCGACATCGACGTTTCAGTGAAGTGCTTCGGCGAGTACAGCATCAGACTTACGAACCCGATCCTCTTCTACACCAACGTATGCGGCAACGTAGCCAACGTATACCGCAAGGCAGAGCTTGACGCTCAGATGAAGTCTGAGTTCCTTACAGCTCTTCAGCCGGCATTCGCTCAGATCTCCGCAAGGCAGATCCGTTACAGCGAACTCCCCGCACATACGCAGGAACTTGCCGACGCTATGAACGAGCAGCTGTCCTCCAAGTGGAGAGATCTTCGCGGTATCGAGGTCGTATCCTGCGGTGTCAACTCCATCGTAGCTGACGAAAAGGACGAGGATATGCTCAAGTCCCTCCAGAGAGCAGCAGCTCTCAAGGATCCTGAACTGGGCAAGGGATATCTTGCAGGTCAGTTCGGACAGGCGGCTGTTGACGCTGCAAACAACGAAAAAGGTTCCGACGTCCTCGGAGTAGGCATCGTGAACGGAGTTGCAGGCGGAGTTGCAGGCGGTATCTACGGCGGAACCGCAGCAGCAGGAGACGATACGGCAGCATTCAAGGCAAAGGTCGAAAAACTTGCCATGATGAAGGAAGCCGGACTCCTTACTGAAGAAGAATTCGCAGCAATGAAGAAGGAACTTCTCGCAAGCATCCTGTAAAAAGTATAACCAAAGATATAGAGAGACCCCCTCGGGGGTCTCTTTCATTTGCGGTGACTATATGCCTTTTGTCATGATATAATGGACGGACAGAGAGGTATTATCTATGGCAAAAAGAAAATCGGTGTTCGTATGCCAGGAATGCGGATATGAAAGCCCGAAATGGATGGGCCAGTGTATATGCGGAGCTTGGAACAGCTTCGTAGAAGAAGTCGTAAGAGACGAACCTAAAAGCGTCAGCGCAGCCGCAAAGGGCGGAAGAGCGCAGGCTGCCGTTCCGGTAAGCGAAGTTACGGCGGGCAGCGGAAGAAGGATAGATACGGGCATAAAGGAACTGAACAGGGTCCTCGGCGGAGGCATGGTGGAAGGTTCTCTTACCCTTATATCTGGAGAGCCCGGTATAGGAAAATCCACCATAATCACTCAGGCCGCGGCGTATATATCGCAGCATGAGGGACCCGTGCTTTACGTTTCCGGCGAGGAAAGCGCGGAACAGATAAAGCTCAGGGCCGACAGGATATGCAGAGAAAAACTCGACAATCTGTATCTGCTTCCGGAAACGGATCTGGATAAGGTCATAGAAGCCGTAGACAGGCTGAAGCCTGCTTTTCTTGTCATAGATTCCATACAGACCATGTACACAGAGGCTCTGGATGCGGCGCCGGGAAGCGTTTCCCAGGTAAGGGCCTGCGGAAACATACTCATGTCCATAGGGAAGGGCAGGAACATACCGGTGTTCATAGTCGCCCACGTAACGAAATCCGGCGAACTGGCGGGTCCGAAGATCGTAGAACATATGGTGGATACCGTTCTTCAGTTCAGCGGTGAAAGAAGCCAGGATCTCAGGATCCTTCGGTGTCTTAAGAACCGTTTCGGGACCACTTCCGAAATAGGAGCTTTCGAAATGAGGGAAGAGGGCTTGGTGGAGATAGAAAACCTTTCGGGGAGTTTCCTCGAAGGTTTAGAGGACGGATCATGCGGAGCCGCAGCCACGGCTGTCTACGAGGGGACAAGACCTCTTCTTCTGGAAGTACAGGGCCTTACGAGCACGACGAACGTCGGATTCGCCAGAAGGACCGCCATAGGCATAAGCAACCAGAGGCTTGCGATGATAATAGCGGTACTGGAAAAGAAGGCCGGCCTCACTCTCATAAACAGAGACGTATACGTCAACATAGTCGGAGGACTGCATCCGGAAGGCACGTCAACTGACCTCGCAGTCGCCGCGGCTATCTGGTCAGATGAAAAAGGCATACCCATTCCTTCCGATACTCTGATCATAGGAGAGATAGGCCTTACGGGAGATCTCCGTCCTGTGCAGGGAGCGGAGAAGCTGGTATCCGAAGCTGCGAGGATGGGCTTCAGGAGAGTCGTTCTTCCCAAACGCAGCGTGGACAGGATGCTCAAGAAAGCGGAGAACGTGGAGCTTACCGGTGTCAAAAGCCTGGCTGAAGCTCTGCGCGTCTTTGCCTGATATTATATGAAATTGCTTTTTGCTTGGCTTCACATGTTCAACAAATACGTCCTGTAGAATATGTAAAAACCGGAGGTGGATTATGGCTAAGATACTTATAGTCGACGACGAAGAAAAAATAAGGGCGGTCATAAAGGAATACGCTCTTTTCAACGAGTATGAGACAGACGAGGCCGAAGACGGTATGCAGGCTGTCGACAAGTGCTCCAAAAACGATTACGATCTGATCATAATGGATATTATGATGCCGAAACTAGACGGATTCACAGCGGTGAAACAGATCAGAAAATACAAGGATATCCCCGTCATAATGCTTTCGGCCAGAGGCGAGGAATACGATAAGCTCCACGGCTTCGAACTCGGTATAGACGACTACGTGGTAAAGCCTTTCAGTCCCAAGGAACTCATGGCAAGATGCGCCGCGGTGCTCGCCAGGAAACAGGGGACCAGGACAGACGCGGAAGACGTGCTCACGTCGGAAGGCATAGTCCTCAATCTTGCAGCCAGGACCCTTGAAGTGGACGGCGAAAAGATAGAGATCACCATGAAGGAATTCGAGATACTTTCTTTCCTCATGAAGAACAGGAACATAGCCATTTCCCGCGAAAGGATGCTTTCGGATATCTGGGGCTACGATTTCTACGGAGACGACAGGACCATAGATACTCATATAAAGAATCTGAGGAACAGGCTCGGCAAATACAGAGACAAGATCTCTACGGTGAGAGGCGTAGGATATAAATTTGAAGATTGATCTGCCTTTAAAAACAGGCCGCTCCGCAAAAAGCCTAAGGGCAAAGCTGCGGGGCGTCTTCATAGTTTTCGGACTGGTACTCATGGGACTGCTCTGGCTGATGCAGTCGTCTTTGCTTGAAAAGTATTACCAGCGTTCCATGGAAAAGAAGTGCCGCAGCGGAGTGGACAACATAGTGTCCACTCTTTTGCGTGACGATCAGATAGATTACGAAAGTTTCTGCGGCGTCGTAGGCGACGTTGCCAGCGATAACGATCTGCTGGTCTACATAGAATCTTCCGACGGCGGTTTTACCCTTTCTTCTACAGAATTATCAGCTTCGGGAAGGGTGATCCCTGACAGCAGGAAAGTCTTTTCCGATGCCCGCAGCATGCTCCTGAGCTCATACGGCGACGAAGTGACATATACGACCGAGAACCCCAGAGGGGATGCTATGATGGTCGTTGCCAAGGAACTTACGGTAGAAGGCAGGGGGACGCTCTTCATCTATGCGCTCGCTCCGCTGACTCCCATGGGACCGGCAGTAGGTATAATCAGGTCTCAGCTCATAATAGTTACCATAGTCGTTCTTGCTATGGGCATGGTCATCGCCTTCGTAACGTCAAAGCATCTTGCGGCTCCGCTCACTCAGATGAGCGAAGATGCCAAGAGACTTGGAAAAGGCGATTTCGACGTACATTTCCAGGGAGCGGATTATACTGAGATAAACGAACTGGCGGAAACTTTAAACGAAGCTGCAGCTCAGCTCAAGACCACGGATTCATTGAGAAAAGACCTTATGGCAAACGTATCCCACGACCTGAGGACCCCTCTCACCATGATAAAGTCCTATGCCGAATTGATCAGGGATATATCCGGAGAGGATAAGGCCAAAAGAGAGGAACACTTAGGCGTCATCATAGAGGAGACAGACAGACTGTCAGATCTGGTCAACGAGATACTGCTTCTTTCCAGGATGCAGTCAGGCGCCGAAGAATTCGAGAACGAGCGTTTCGATCTGCAGAAAGCTGCGGAGGAGATAGTTCAGACCTTCAGAGTCATGGAGACCGAAGGATATGAATTCCGCTTCGAGCCCTTGAACGAAGAGATCTACGTGAACGGAGACGAATCAAAGATAAAACAGGTCATATCGAATCTTCTTTCAAATGCCGTCAAATACAGCGACAAAAAGAAGGAGATAAGGGTATTCTTCGAGGAAGAAGGGGAATATATAAAACTCAGTGTAGAAGACAAAGGTATGGGCATATCGGAAGATCAGCTGGGTACGATATGGAACAGATATCAGAGAGCCAGCCAGAGGGGCGTAAGAGCCAAAGACGGAAGCGGTCTTGGACTTTCCATATGCAGCGAGATACTGGAAAGGAGCGGGGCTGTTTACGGTGTGGAAAGCACACTCGGAGAAGGTTCCTGCTTCTGGTTCAAGATGAAAAAGGTATAGCGGCGCAACTACGCCGTTTTTTTTATACATTATTTGCTTGTTATGGTAAAAAACAAAGATATGTATAACAAAAACGCTTGATTTATGAATTTAATTCATCTATTTATTATATATAAGCATTTTTAATTCATGAACTTCGATAGTAGAATTAGACAAAGCGTTTTTATTTGTATTATACAGGTGATCATCAATGTTTTACACCATCCTTATCATCATCTATCTTGTAGCCTCCGTTGCTATCTGTAAGATAGCAGAGGCAAAAGGCAAGACAGCCAAAGCGTATTTCGTAGCTGAGAACCAGCTGAAACACAAGCTTCTCATCCCCATGCTTTTCGCCGGAATGATAGGCGGAACGACCATCACCAGCGCAGCCGCCACCGGATATACCATGGGCCTCATGGGCATGGTACACGTCATAGGCATGTGCCTGGGAAGTTTTATTTTCCTCAAGTTCGTATCTAAACCCTATCAGATACTCGTCGAAAAACGCGGCGTCATGAGCGTACCTGCAGCCTTCGAGATCTTCTTCGGCGAAAAGGTAAAGAACCTCATGATCCTGGTCATAGCACTGACCAACTGCATGATACTTGCGACGGTCCCGTCATCAGTATCTGCTCTGCTGGCTCCTATCACCGGAATCGAACAGAAACTCCTGTTCTGGATAGTCTGGGCTATATGGCTCCTTATGACCATCCTGGGAGGTATCAAGGGAATAGCAGCCATGAACATCCTACATTCCGGAGTCATGGTAGTAGCTATCCTGGGAACGCTCTTCGGAGCGCTTAAGAGCCTGGGCGGCATGTCCGCGCTTTCAGCAAATCTTCCCGCGAGCGCATGGAACCCCTTCTCCGGCGGTTTCATGACAGTACTGGCAATGATCCTCGGAGCTGCGATAGCGCAGCCCACCAACACGGTCATATCCAGTGCGGTATTCTCCGGCAAGGATTACAAGACCAGCTGCAAGAGCATAGTCATAGCATCTCTTCTGATGGTACCCTTTGCGGCAGCTATAGCTCTCTGCGGTATGTGCGCAGCAGTCATGGTCCCCGGAGTTCCTCAGAACACGGCTCTTGCCACACTGGCAAAAGCCATCGGCCCCACCTTCTCGGTGATGATAAGCATGGCAATATGCGCAGCGACCATTTCCACTGCACCGGCATCACTGCTTGCAGTATCCAACATATTCTGCAACAACCTTTACAAGGCTTACTTCAGAAAGAAAGCCGATGACAAGGAAATAAGGATCGTAGCAGTCATATTCGCTACCGTCGCATCCTTCGGTCTGGCTCTTCTCGGAGGAAACGCTCCTTCGCTTCTCGGACAGCTCACAGGAGCCGCTCAGATCAACTCCGTATCGGGCATAGTAATGATCATTGGTCTTTACTGGAAGAAGGTAGACTCCAACGGCGTGTTCTATTCCATGCTCGTAGGAACCATAGTCGGTACCGTATGGCATCACCTGGGCAACCCCTTCGGACTTGCGGTACTGTGGCCCGCATTCGCAGCCACCATGCTGGTCCTGGTAGTTATGACTCTGCTCAACAAGAAGGAAGAATCCGACTGCCACAGAAACTGGGTAAAGATCCAGAACGAATAATCAAAAAAGAAAAGCTCGAAGAGACCGGAATATCCGGTCTCTTTTTTATGGTATAATGGACGAGGTATGGCAAAACTTTCAAAGGAAAACAGAATAAAGGTATGCGAGCTTCTTTCGGAAGAGTATCCCGAGGCGAAGTGCGCTCTTGATTACGACAGCGAATATCATCTTCTCGTAGCAGTGATGCTCAGCGCTCAGACGACTGACGTAAGCGTCAACAAGGTGACTCCCAGGCTGTTCAGCCTGGCTCCCGACGCCTACGCCATGTGCGCTCTTTCACAGGAGGAGATAGAGGAGGTCATAAGACAGATAGGCCTGTACAGGAACAAGGCCAAGAATATACTTGCCATGTCGAGAGTACTGTGCGCGGAATATGATGGAAAGGTCCCCGGTAACTATGAAGAACTGGTAGCTCTTCCGGGCGTGGGAAGGAAGACCGCCAACGTGGTCCTTGCCGAGGCATTCGGACAGCAGAGGATAGCAGTGGACACTCACGTGTTCAGACTGGCCAACCGTATAGGGCTGACCCAGGAAAAGGACGTGCTGAAGACGGAAGAAGCACTGATGAAAGCCCTGCCGAAGGAATCTTGGGTCATCATGCACCACGCCCTTATATTCCACGGAAGGAACTGCTGCACAGCCAGAAATCCGGCATGCAGCAGATGCTGCATAGAAGAGTATTGCAAAAAGAACGGCCTATAGCCGTTTTCTTCTTTTCCACTGATGCAGAAATGGGTTATAATCAATAGGTTGAACTGTTAATCGATTTGTTTTTAATAAAGGAGAAACGTAATGAAAAAGACAGTACAGGATATCGATGTTCAGGGAAAGCGCGTTATAGTCCGCTGCGACTTCAACGTTCCCATGAAAGACGGAAAGATCACCGATGACACCAGGATAGTAGCTGCGATGCCTACGGTGAAATATCTCATCGGCAGAGGCGCAAAGGTTATACTCATGAGCCATCTTGGACGTCCGAAGGGAAAGCCCAATCATGAATTCACTCTCGAGCCCGTGGCCGAAAGGATCTCCCAGCTTCTTGAAAAGCAGGTGTTCTTCGCACAGTGCGATAATGTCGTAGTTCCCGAGATAGTGGCAGCGACCAAAGATCTCAACCCCGGAGACGTGGTCCTTCTCGAAAATCTGAGATTCAGACCTGAAGAAGAGGCGAACGATCCTGTATTTGCTCAGGACCTGGCTTCCCTTGCAGATATATACGTATCCGACGCTTTCGGTACGGTACACAGAGCTCACGCTTCCACAGCCGGAATAGCAAAGTACCTGCCCGCAGTTTCCGGATTCCTCATCGAAAAAGAACTGAAGTTCCTGGGAGATGCGCTGAACGATCCCAAGAGACCTTTCGTAGCCATACTCGGCGGATCCAAAGTATCCGATAAGATAGGCGTTATAGAGAACCTCATCGAGAAAGCCGATACCATCATCATAGGCGGAGGCATGGCATATACTTTCCTTAAAGCAAACGGAAAGAAGATAGGAACGTCGCTCTGCGAAGACGACAAACTGGATCTTGCCATCGAGCTTCAGAAGAAAGCTGAAGAAAAGGGCGTAAAGATGCTCCTTCCCGTAGACAGCAAGTGCGGCGACGAGTTCAAGGACGGCTGCAAGACCTGCTACGCCGATTCTGACGACATGCCCGACGGATGGATGGGTATGGATATAGGTCCTAAGACCATAGAGCTTTACGCCGAAGAGATCAAGAAGGCCGGAACAGTCGTCTGGAACGGACCCATGGGCGTATTCGAGTTCGCAGACTTCCAGGACGGAACGAAAGCGGTCGCAAAGGCTATGGCCGAGAGCAATGCCGTAACAGTCGTGGGAGGAGGAGACAGCGCGGCTGCAGTCAAGGAATTCGGTTTCGAAGACAAGATCACTCATATCTCCACAGGCGGCGGCGCTTCCCTTGAGTTCCTCGAGGGTAAAGAGCTTCCGGGCGTAGCGGCGCTCGAGGACAAGTAAAAGGAGGATGCACGAGATGAGAATACCTTTTATCGCAGGAAACTGGAAAATGTACAAGACTCCCAAAGAGGCCAAAGCCTTTGCCGAGGAGTTCAAGAAAAGTTATGAAGCCAGCAGCGTTAAGGTTGCCATAGCGGCTCCCTTCGTGGATCTGGAGACCCTGGTCAAAGCTTTCAAGGGCACGGGAATAGGAGTAGCAGCTCAGAACATGCACTGGGAAAGCGAAGGCGCATATACAGGAGAAGTATCCGCTGAAATGCTGAAGAGCATAGGCGTCACGTACTGCATCATCGGTCATTCCGAGAGACGTCAGTATTTCAAGGAGACTGACGCGACGGTGAACAAGAAACTCAAAAAGGCTCTTGCCGCCGGACTTCTCCCCATACTCTGCGTAGGAGAGAACCTCAAGACCCGTGAAGCGGGCGGAGAAAAGGAATTCGTGGAAAAGCAGACCGTGGCTGCGTTCAAAGGCATTTCCGCCGAAGACGCAAAGAAGATCACCATAGCCTACGAACCCATCTGGGCTATCGGTACCGGAAAAACTGCAACTCCGAAACAGGCTCAGGATATGTGCGCATTCGTCAGAAAGACGCTCAAGAAGATATACGGAAGCGAAGTATCCGAAGAGATGATCATCCAGTACGGAGGATCGGTCAAACCGGCAAACGCATCCGAACTTATGAATATGCCCGATATAGACGGAGCTTTGGTAGGCGGAGCCAGTCTTAAGCCCGGAGATTTCCTTGAGATAGTTCATTTTTGATTTTATTCTTGCGTATCAGTATACAACTGTGGTAAAATCTTCGTTATCTCACTGGGAGGAATAAAATGAGAACAGTTTTAATGATAATTTTGGGAGTTATCTCCCTTCTTGTGATCGTTGCGGTCATGTTCCAGTCATCCAACGGAGGCGGTCTTTCTTCTACGATCGCCGGAGCCGGAGCAAGCGGCGCATTCAAGAAGAAAAGCAAAGGTTATGACGCATTGCTCAACAAACTTACTATAGTTTTGGGCGTTGTTTTCGTAGCACTCACGATCGTTTTGCTCGTGATCAAGTAAAAAAAACATTTAAGGAGGAACTAACTAATGAACGCATGGTATTACGTTGCCCCTGGTATAGGCATCGTAGCACTTGCTGTCGCCGCCGTTCTGGCATCCTGGATCTCCAGGCAGAGCACAGGCAACGAGAGAATGACAGAGCTTGCCGGATTTATCCATGAAGGCGCTATGGCATTTCTGAAGAGAGAGTACAGGACTATGGCCATCGTGGTCGTCTTGCTCTTCGTAGTGCTCGGTTTCGGGATCAGCTGGATAACAGCAGGTCTATATGTTTTCGGAGCTGTGTTCTCCGTATTCGCAGGCTTCTTTGGAATGCAGGTTGCTACCAAGGGAAATGTACGTACTACAAATGCCGCCAGAGAAGGCGGAATGAAGGCTGCTCTTAAGGTAGCATTCAGATCGGGCGCAGTCATGGGACTGTGCGTAGTAGGACTCGGACTCCTCGGTGTCGGACTTACAGTTGCGTTCCTGCCCAACGATGTGGCAGGGAAGTGCCTCATGGGCTTCTCTTTGGGCGCATCTTCAATGGCGCTGTTCGGAAGGGTAGGCGGAGGTATCTACACAAAGGCAGCTGACGTAGGAGCCGACCTCGTAGGAAAAGTCGAAGCAGGTATACCTGAGGACGATCCGAGGAACCCCGCTGTTATCGCAGACAACGTAGGGGATAACGTAGGCGATATCGCCGGAATGGGCTCAGACCTCTTCGAATCTTACGTTGGATCCATCATTTCCGCTATAACGCTCGCTCTTGCGGCAGGTTTCGCATACAACAGCGAAAGCGGAGTATTGTTCCCGCTCATCGTATCAGCGGCCGGTATAGTCGCATCCCTCGTCGGTATCATGTCCGTAAAGGGCGATGAGAATTCAGACCCTGCCAAGGCTCTCAACCTCGGCACATATCTTGCAGCGGCAGTCGCCGCAGTGGTATCGGTAATCCTTTCGAAGAGCTTCTTCGGAGATTTCAAGTGCGCCATAGCTATAATCGCAGGATTGGCAGTCGGTACTGCGATCGGTAAACTCACGGAAGTCTTCACTTCCGCAGACTATAACAGTGTAAAGAGCATCGCAGAAGCTTCCCAGACAGGAGCAGGGACCACGATCATTTCCGGTCTCGGAGTAGGCATGCTTTCCACAGTATGGCCCATTCTTCTCATCGGAGTAGGCATCCTGGTAGCATATATGATCGCAGGACTTTACGGTATCGCTCTTTCCGCAGTCGGAATGCTTTCCACAGCAGGCATGACCATTGCCGTAGACGCTTACGGTCCGGTAGCTGACAACGCAGGCGGAATCGCCGAGATGTCCGGTCTTCCCGAGGAAGTCCGCAATATCACTGATAAGCTCGACTCCGTAGGTAATACGACAGCTGCTATAGGCAAAGGATTCGCCATCGGATCCGCTGCTCTTACAGCGCTCGCTCTGTTCGCATCCTATGCGGATGCAGCAAACATCACAGAACCTGTAAACATCCTCGACCCAAAGGTCATCGTAGGAATGCTCATCGGAGCTATGCTTCCTTTCATGTTCTCCGCATTCACAATGAACTCTGTTTCAAAGGCTGCGAACCACATGATCGAAGAAGTGCGCCGTCAGTTCCACGCAGATCCCGGAATCATGGAAGGTACTTCGAAGCCTGACTATGCTCGCTGCGTAGATATATCCACGGCAGCTTCTCTTAAGGAGATGATAGTTCCCGCAATTATGGCGGTCATCGCTCCCGTAGTAGTCGGTTTCGTCCTCGGCAAGTTCGCTCTCGGCGGAATGATCGCAGGCGCCCTGACAGCAGGCGTGCTCCTTGCCATCATGATGTCCAACGCAGGCGGAGCCTGGGACAACGCGAAGAAGTATATCGAAGGCGGAGCTTTCGGAGGAAAGGGTTCCGAAGCACATAAGGCTGCAGTCGTAGGAGACACAGTCGGAGATCCGTTCAAGGATACTTCCGGACCTTCTCTGAACATACTCATCAAGTTGATGACAGTAGTATCGCTGGTATTCGCAAGCTGGTTCGGAGCAGGACTCATATAGCGTTCTTAAGTGAAATAAAACAAACAAGGCACATATTTAAAAATATGTGCCTTTTAATCTGTACATATTCGGAGGTCACAGTAATGACAGTAATAGAGATAAGAAATTATCCACTGATGCTGAGCGGATTCTTTTATGCTCTTCTGTGCGTATTCAGCATAGTCACCGGCATAATATACATGAGCTGAAAAAGGAAACTGAATCCGCTGGAACTTTCAGATGATTTCGTAAAGAAACTGACTGAAGAGGATAAACTTCTTCAGTTCGGGAAAAAGATGGGCTTCGTCACTTTCGTGGTGGGCATTGTCCAGGGCCTCACGGTTTTTTCCATACTAAAAGCAGGAAGACCGGTGTATTACTGGGTAGCCCTCGGGTTCACGCTTTTTTCCATCGCATCCGTCGTATTCAAATTAAAAGGGAAGATCAATGCCTTCCCAATCCTTAAACTCATCGCATATCTGGCGATACTGACTGTGCTTCTTCTCGGAAGCACCAGAGAACTTTTCTTCTGAAATCTCATTTCCGGAAGGCTTAGAGCCTTCCGGAATTTTTAATCCTTGTTTCTCTTTGATAGAGAAGCTGATCGATTATGCTGATGGAAATATGAAAACTGCTCATCTGCTCCATATCCCTGTTCTGATACGCTGCATCGAATTCCGAAAAATCTATGATCTGGCGAATCTGTTCAAGGCGGAACAGCAAGGTGTTTCTGTGTATGCCGAGGAGCCTGGACGCGTCGCTGATATGATAAAAAGCCGTCAGGTATGCTTTTACTGTCGCATAATATTTCGTTCCGTACTGCATATCATGGTTCACCAGATTCAGCAGATCGCGGTTTATGTAGCTTTCGTTGAGTGGCTTTTCCGTCAAAAGGTCTCGGAAATAGTCGAGCTCATGGTCCTTTGCAAAAGATCTGTCGACGCCTTCATCTCTTGCACGTTCCATCTCCGTCTCAGCCTGGACGCAGTAAAGTCTCACACTCACCAGGTGATGGAAGGGGTTGCTTATGCCGCAGACGTATTCTCCGGACAGTTCCGACAAAAGGCTCTTGAGTTTGTTTTCATAGCTCCTGACCTGGCCGACATTGATGAGACCGCTCATCATCTTTGCGTCGATGCAAGCAAGGGCGGAAGGGAAGTAGTCGCAGAAGAGCCTGTAGGCTTTCGTGAGCTTGAAATCTCTTTCGTGTTCGGCGCAGCTTATACAAAGGCATTGATACCGGTCTGTCTGAGGCCACTGTATTTCATTGAAGTAATCGGTTATTTCCTTTGAAAGGTCATCGTGGCCGTTCACTATGGACCTCATGATCTCTATGGATCTTTTGGACGAACCGGAACTGCTGTAAAGATCGAAGCAGGAGCCAAGGTGGGCCGCGACTTTTTCCAGCACGATATGCGTGTTCGGAGGCAGCGCGTCATCGTAGCAGAAATAGATCAGATGGGCATAGTTGAAAACGCCGCCGACCTTGACGGGAAGGTGCACGTAGGTGCTTCCGCCTGTCTTCGTTTTTCTGATTATTGCCTCTTCGCTTTCATTAAAGCCGGCAAAGTCTATTCTGCTTTCCAGTTCCTGAAGCCTCTCGTAGGAATAATCGTCCGTAGAACTTACGAATCTCCAGAAAGGGTCCGTGTCCATCGCGTTTCCTGATGCGGCGCTGAAAGTCTTTCCCGTCGACATGAAAACGTAATATCCGCCTTCCAGAAACTCAAGGGCGTGGGCCAGTATCATCTGGGGACCGTCTTTTTTGCTCTCGTCATCTTGGAGCTGTCTGTCCCATTTTTCGTAGGAGTCGGCAATATCCGATACGGAGTTGAAGACTTCCGCAAGGCTCTTTCCGTATACTTCTATCCTGTCTTTCCCGAGGCTTAAGGATACGGCGGGCCTTCCTGCATGTTCGGCAGATTCGACGTATACGGTGTCCTTTTCTCTTTCTCCGCCTCCGCTGAGACGGAAATATTCCGCAGCCGGAGAGTTCTCGCCTATAAACGCGGCCTTATCTTCGAATCTGAGGTGATAGTAGAGCGTTTTGAGATCGATTTTCATAATGTTTCCCTTTGCACAAACAGTTCTTTTCAATATCATACCATATTGTGCAGAAATGCACAAAAATATTTTCTAAATGAATATTTTTATCCATTAATTTCGCTTATACAGTGTAATAAAATTATTTCGCAATAATGATCTTTTGTGTTTTATATGGAGGAAAACAGAAATGAATGATCTAAACAACCAAAGAACATTATCCTTCAAAGAAATATTCCTTTATGGCTTTGGCGGAATGTTCTCCTACGGCTTCCAGCTCGTTCTGACAGGATACTTCCTGAACTACTTCATGACAGACGTCCTGATGATCCCGACAGCACTGGCAGCCACCCTGAACCTCATCGTTCAGTTCACTAAAGTATTTTCAATGGCTATCGCAGGAGCCGTTATCGACTCCACGAACCCGAAGGCCGGAAGATATCGTGTATGGTATCTCCTCTGCGGTATCGCAATGGGTATCACGCTTCCGCTCACCTTCACCAACTTCGGAATCGATCCCGGCAAGGCTGGCATCCTCTTCATCGTATTCTACGTGATCATGATGTTCTCCTACAACTTCGGTTGGACAGCACTCCGTGCTCTTGCAGGAAAACTCGGAAAGACCGGAAACGACGCTACAATCCTCGGTTCTGCAGCAAACGTTGCAGGAACTATTCCTTCCGTTCTTTACATGCTGTTCGGAGCTGCATTCCTTGCTCTCCCGACACCGTTCCTCAAGGGAGTCAACAACCCCTACCTTAACTTCGGACTTCTCTCCGGCGTTATGATCCTCATCGGCGGATTCATCATCTACAGACTTGCATCCCGCGTTGAAGGACCTAAGGCTGAAACAGCTGCAACGGAGACAAAGGCAGTGACCAAGCAGGCAAAGATCGGACTCCTCACGATGATCAAGAACCTGAAGGGACCCGGACTCGTATACCTTTGCGCACTTATCGTAGACTCCGTACAGAGCGGAACATTCTCCGTTCTTCTTCCGTACTACTGCAATTACGTACTCAAGAACCCCGGAATCACTGCTGCAACCATCGGCGTGAACGCAGGTCTCGCATGCATCGGTTCCTTCTTCGTACCTATGATCGCAAAGAAGTTCGGAAAGAAGCCGTGCTTCATCGGCTATCACTTCGTGATGGCAGCTCTCTACATTGTGCTCGCAATGGTAGGAAACAACGGAACAGGATTCGTCGTGGTACGTGGTATCCAGACAATGGTCAGCTGCTTCGGAATCTGCTTCATGCCGGCATTCATGTCTGACGTTGCGGATTACAACGAGATGAAGGGCGTACAGGGCGCACGCGGATTCCTTCAGTCAATGGCAGGAACAGGCACACGTCTCGGTTCTTCTCTTTCCGCTATCGTAGCATCCTTCGCACTTTCCATCATCGGATACGTTGCAGGCGGAGAAGTCACCCCGAAGATCACCAAGGGATTCACAGTTCTTCTTATCGTAGTCCCCGGAATCGCTGCGGCACTCTCCGGACTCCTCATGTTCTTCTACAAGATCGATGAGAAGGAACTCAACGAATACCGTGCAAAGAGAAATCAGTAAAACGCTTAAATTCTAACGTTAATTTAATACCTGTCCGTCCGAGACGGACAGGTATTGTTTTAAAAGGCAGACGATAATGAAGGAAACTATAAAAAGAGTATTCAGACGCAGCGACACGTATATGTGTCTGGGAATAATAATTATTTCCGTAATCGGCGCATTTCTTGCGGCGAAATTTGTTAGCGGCGGACTGGTAATGCTCATTCAGATGGGCTGCTATATGTTGGCTATGATAGGAGTGTTCATGTTCTCAAAGATAGTACAGTCCGAACAGCCTGCAGAAGAAGAGCCCAAAAAGCAAGTGCATAAGAAGAAGAGATAAAGGGAGGAAAGCTGATGGAAACTGAAAAAGCTGCAGCCCTGAAAAAGGAAAGGCTCAGATTGATAAGAAGCGCAAGCAGATGGGAGAAAGTGGAACGTATACCGCATTTTTCCATGTTTCAGCTGTGGCAGGTATTCGACAGTGATACCCACTGCACCCTGTCGGAAGCGATGAGAGATTACGACCTGATGGAGCGCATAGTCAGGGAACATCAGGAAAGGTACAACTTCGATTTCCTGGTAAACAAGGGAGTGAGGAATCCTTTCCTCATTTACGAAGCTCTGGAATGCAAGAGCTATGATATAGACGATGAAAACGAATCCATAAACCATGTGGATCAGAACTACTGCGAGCAGGATGAACTGGAGGAAATGGCATCCGATTACTGGAAGTTCATCTGGGAAAAGGGCATGGCGAAGAAATACGACTGGTGGACCGATCCCGAAAGAGCTTTCGATATCGTTCAGAACGCCATCAACGCCAGAAACGGATATTTTGCCTTCTCGGGCAAGATCAACAAGATATGCGACGAGGAATACGGTCTTCCGTCCTATGCAAGACCTGTAATGCCTCCTTCCATACCTATAGAGAACATCTTCTCATACATCAGAGGCTTCAAGGGAATGGCTCTGGATATGAGAAGAGCCCCGGAAAAACTGGGTAAACTTCTCGATACGCTCGAACAGATGAATTTCCGTCCTCAGCTCGAGGCCATAAAGAAACTGGATCCGGGTATGGATATGAGCGTGGCGTGGGACTTCGCTACGACCATGCTTTGCCAGAATTTCATGAATATGAAACAGTGGGATATGTATTACTGGCCTCTGTTCAAGCAGTTTATCGACGTTATCGAGGAAAAAGACTGCACCTTCTCCATATTTACGGAGGGCGCGATCATGAGGTTCGCAGACTATTTCAACGATTACAAAAAGGGTACGCTCACCTTCATGCTTGAAATGGACGATCCTTTCGAATTCAGAAAAACTTTCCCGAAGTGCGCCATCGTCGGAGGCATGGATAATGTTCTTCTCGGAGGCGGTACCAAGGAGGAATGCCTTGATCTTGCGAAAAAGCTCTGCGAGGAGCTGGGCGGAGAAGGCGGATATATCATGACCCAGACCAAGATAGGAACATTCAGAGCCGACGGCAAGAGAGAGAATGTCCTTGCGGTATGCGATTATGTAAGAAATTACAGATGCTGATGAGAGGAGACTTTGGACATGGAAAAATACGATATTTCTAAATTCCCGGATGGTTTGGATTACCTGGTGGAAAACCTTGAACTCCCCATTCCTAAGGAAAACAGGGCTGCGAGAGAAGCTTTTGTCAAAGCTGCTATAGTTCAGTTCGTAAACTTTTAGAAAAAACAGACCGGTACGCTCAGTGCCGGTCTGTTTGAAATACTTCGTAAAAGGTGTCCGTTCCAAAGGCGCATCAGCCTTTTTTACGGGAACCTCCGATTACCGTGAGACGGTATGCGCGCTCTATGAGGTCATTGAATTCGGAGGCGGAAAGGGTAGAGAAGCACCTATAATACAGTTCGAGATTGGCGATAGTTTCGTTGACGTTTTTCCAGACCCTGAGATCGTAGATAGGTCCGTCTGAAAGCACGATGTGCTTTCCGTTTTCATCTATGAATTCGTAATCGAACATGGTCCGAACTTCATAAAGCCTTTGCCGAAACGTAAGGGTGAACTTGCTTCCAAACCCAGCTTTGTACAGCAGGACTAAATCGCCTTTGTGGCGGTGGAAGCTGTTCAGGCGCTCAAGTCTCATGCCGGACAGAGAATCGGTAGTTATCACTTCTCTGTCGAAAAGCATTTCTTCCTTTGACATCTCATCGCAGATATTGTCTATTATGCAATTGATGATATCCGTTTTCTGGTTGAAGTGATTGTAGAAAGACGAACGGCTGACGTCTGCCTTTTTCACTATCTCGCTGATAGTGATCCTCTCAAAGGGAATATCGTTCAGAAGCTCCATCATCGCCTTGCAGATAGCCTTTTCGGTTTTTGATAATTTTGCCATTTCGTTGCTCCGTTTCAGTACATTCTTGCTTCGGTATCAATGATATATTAAAAAAAATTACAAAACAAGCAGAAATTGGACATAGAGGCTATTTTTGTATAATTATTCAAAAAACATGGCCACAAAAAGCCTTTGCTTGTGGACTATCATAATACATTGTCCGGGAGTCTCTGGAGCGTTTCCTTAAAAAGGAAAAAACACGGCTTTCGATGAGCAGGAAAAAGGGCAAAAAATGATTCGGAAATGGGCGTTATATAGTTTGCTTAATATTGCGAATCAATGGCAATCTTTGTATAATATTACAGATGTATTTTTGTAAAATATTTTTTAGGAGGACAACTTGGAACATCGTTTAAAGAAACAGTGGCTCAACATCAACGGAGCCGACAGAATGGTCGTATACGACTATGAAAACGATTCCCTTGCTGACGTTCTTAGACGTATCGGACTTACCGGTACAAAGATCGGATGCGGGATAGGCGTATGCGGCGCATGCTCTGTAGTTCTCAACGGAGAAGTAGTCAGAGCCTGCTCAAAGAAGATGAAGAAGATCGAAGACTTCGACCAGATCGTAACTATCGAAGGTATCGGTACTGCGATGCATCTTCACCCCCTGCAGAAAGCATTCCTCAAATACGGCGGACTCCAGTGCGGAATATGCACCCCGGGATTCATCGTATCAGCTTACGGACTGCTTGCAGAGAATCCTTCTCCCACGAGAGAAGAAGTTCGTATGTGGTTCCACGATCACAAGAACTATTGCCGCTGCACAGGATATAAACAGATCGTCGATGCAGTTATGGCAGCAGCTCCTGTTATGCGCGGTGAAGCAGACGAATCTACACTCGACTTCGATGTAGAAAAAGAAAACAACGGCAGATATTACAACTCCAGAATGCCCAGACCTTCCGGACTCGGGAAAGTCACAGGTACTCTTGACTACGGCGAAGACGCAAGCCTCAAGATGCCTCCGGGACTTCTGCACGCAGCAGTAGTTCAGCCCAGAGTAACAAGACACGCAAACATCCTTGCTATCCACACTGAAGAAGCAGAGAAGATGCCCGGCGTCGTAAAGGTCATCACCGGAGACACAGTAAGAAACGAACTCGGCGGAACGAACATGATCGACCAGTTCTCCGCCAGCAGCGTAGTATCCGCTCCTACAAGAGAGATCCTCTGCGACAAGAAGATCAAGAGATACGGCGACGTTATCGCTCTGGTAGTAGCCGACACGAGAGAGCACGCAAGAGAAGCAGCAAAGAAAGTTACAATGGACTTCGAACAGCTGCCCGAACTCACAGCTCCCACAGCAGCACTCAGACCTGACGCACCGTCTGTCAACGGATTCCCCAACGTATACACCGAACTCGGTTCCATCAAGGGCGAGAACCCCACAGACATCATCGAAGAAGCACCTTACAGCGTAGAAGGTCACTTCTACGTACAGCATGAGCCGCATCTTTCCATCGAAGGCGACGCGCTCATCGCATACGAAGATGAAGACGGCAACCTGGCTATCCAGTGCAAGTCTCAGTCCATTTACGGAAACCACGCCCTTCTCGGAAAGACCATCGGTCTTCCTGACGACAAGGTAAGAGTACTCCAGCACGGAGCAGTCGGCGCATCCTTCGGATGGTCCTGCGACTACACAGACCAGGCTATGGTAGCTATCGCTGCAAGAGCAGTCGATGCTCCTGTTTCCCTCGTAATGTCCTGGGAAGAGCACAGCCACTATGCAGGAAAGAGAACATCTGCAACTATCAACGCAAAGATGTCCTGCGACGAAGAAGGACACATCAACGGACTCAAGTTCAGCGTAGCCGGCGACCACGGCGCATATGTTGAGTTCTCCGACAACGGAAACTACAACAGAGTCGGTACTCCTTACTACGTACCTAACATCCGCGGATTCTTCCAGATGTATTCTTCCAACAACAACCACTGCACAGCATGGAGAGGTTTCGGAATGCCTCAGACCAACACCTTCACAGAGCAGCTGATGGATATGCTGGCTGAGAAGGCAGGTATGGATCCCTTCGACTTCAGATTCAAGAACCTCATGAGAGGCGAGCAGACATCACCTGTCGGCGGCGTCTACAAGAACGCTCACATGATGGAGAAGATCATGCTTGCTGCAAAGCCTTACTATGAAGAGCTCAAGGCAAAGGTCAAGGATCTCAGCACGGATACAGTAAAGCACGGTGTAGGTATCTCCATGGCAACGTTCTTCCCGACCATGGGTACATGGGACAAGGCTTCCGCATCCGTAGAGATCAGGAAGGACAACTGCTTCTACGTACACAACACATACCATGAGATGGGACAGGGCGGAGATATCTGCAACATGATCACCATGCTCGAGACTTTCAAGGATTACAACATTCCGCCTGAAAGGATCCACATCGATATCAACGACTCCAAGAACAGCCCCGACTCCGGTATTTCCGCACAGTCCAGATCTTTCGTTATGAACTGCGGCGCTATCAACGAAGCTGCAAAGCTCCTTATCGCTGCAATGAAGAAGGAAGACGGCAGCTTAAGAACATACGATGAGATGGTAGCTGAGGGTATCGATACTCTCTATCAGGCAACATACCAGATCCAGGATCCTCAGAAGACAGCATTCTTCAGAGACAAGTTCTCCTCTCAGGGCCAGCAGGAGCCTACTCCGGGATTCGCATTCAACGTTGCACATGTTGCAGTTGATACGAAGACAGGAAAGACTCAGGTCCTCGGATACAGATCCTGGGCAGACTGCGGAATCATCGGTAACTGGCTCGGAGCAGAAGGCCAGGCTTACGGTGGTATCGTACAGAACATCGGATATGCTCTTACAGAAGATTATCTGGAAGACAAGAAGTACGGAAACATCAACGGATGCGGACTTACAAGCGCTGCAAACGTTCCTGACGACTTCGAAGTACACTTCCTCGAAGATTATCCGCGTCCCGGCACACCGTTCGGTTCCAACGGACTTTCCGAGATATTCTTCGCAGGCCAGAACTATGCAATCCTCGGCGGTATCTACAACGCTACCGGCGTAAGGATCTACGAACAGCCTGCACTTCCTGAGAAGGTCCTCGACGGACTTGCGCACATTGCAAAGGGTGAACCCGTTCCGATGCCCGCTGCATACTACAGAAACTACGATCTTGACGAAAAGATCGAAGAGCTCGAAGAAAAACTCGACGAATTCCTCGAAGAGCGCGGACTCAAGCCTGCAAAGGATGACGACAAGAACACTGTTATGGAGGACTACTCCTAATAACAGAGCCGGATAAGGCATAAAGTATCAATGCCTGCCGCCAAACGGCGGCAGGCTTTTTTAAAAAGGTATTGCAATGACAGAGCAAAAACAGACTACAACAGATCTTACCCAGTGCATACACGGATCGAAGATAACTCCCTGCAACGAACTTTGCCCCTTTGAACTGGACGTCAGGGATATCATGGCAAAGATCAAAAAGGGAAGTTTCATCGGTGCGTATAACCTGTACAGAGAGGCTGTGCTGTTCCCGGAGATAGCTTGCAGGCTTTGCCCTGCCCCCTGCCGGGAAAAATGCGCTTCTACCATAGGAGGAAACGGAGTAGACATCAAAGGACTGGAACGTTTTCTTACGGAACTGTTCCTTGAGAAGGACCCAGCGAGTTTCGGCGGCATCATAGAAAGCAAGAAGATCGCTGTCATAGGTTCCGGGCTTTCCGGTATGGCTGCGGCTCTTAAGTTCTCTCAGGCCGGATACGCCGTCACCGTTTTCGAAGAGGGCGGAACGCTGTGTCCTGAAATAGCGGAAAGATTCGGGGAAGAACTCGTGTCCCACGGCATACTCAGGCAGTTCAAGTATTCTTCCTGCGAATTCGTAACGGGCGTTGCCCCTGCTTCCGTGGACACTTCGGCTTTCGACTTCATCGTCAACGCTTCTAATACCGAGCTTCCCGGAGATAAAATATTCAGGGTCCAGCCCGGCAGCTATGCGGTAAACAGCATAACTGCGGGGAAGAATATATACAGGCAGCTGGACTGGTATATAAAGACGGGGAACCTGAAAGAGATCGAGCCGCTTAAAACGGAAGTCTTTTCCGCGGAAGAAAAGGACGAGGCTCCGGAGGTTCAGATAGACAAGCCGGCAGCAAGGGCGATGGCGGGCGAATGCACGGGATGCGACTGTTCTAAATGCATGGAAGCCTGCGCTATGCTCAAGGATTACGGCAGCGATATCATAGACCTAAACCGTGCCATAGGCATGACCCTGAACCTTTTCGAACACGTCGATACGAGAGAAGGGACCAGGCAGATCAGCGGATGTACGGACTGCGGTCTTTGCAAGGAGATCTGTCCAAAGGGCATAGACATAGGAGCGTTCCTCATAGAGACGAAAAAGACACTTTTCAAGCAGGGCGTCATACCTCACGCCTATCACGATTACTGGCTGAGAGACTATGCTTTCGCGGAATCGGAAAAGGCTTTTCTTTTCCATATGCCCAAAGAAGGATCCTCCGGATATATGTTCTTCCCAGGATGCCAGACAGGCGCTTCCGATCCAAGATACGTGAGCATGAGCTACGAACTGCTCCTTTCCCGCTATCCCGACACTTCGCTGCTTCTCGGATGCTGCGGAGCTCCGATCAAATGGACGGGCGACGACGAAGGAATGGAGAAGGCTCACGAAAAGATCAGACAGTACTGGGAAAAGGCCGGACGTCCGGTCATAGTCACCGTATGCCCCTCGTGTCATAAAATACTTAAAAACAGCATAGACGACGCGAAAGTCGTAATGCTTTACGACGTCATAGACGTTCCGGAAAAAAAGGAACTCCCCTTCGAAAGCGCAGCGGTGTTCGATCCCTGTTCATCCAGAGATTATCCTGAAATGCAGCTCAAGGTCAGGGAAATGGCTAAAGCCGCGGGATTCAGGCTCGAGGAGAGCAGATACCACGGGAAAGAGACCCAGTGCTGCAGCTACGGAAACCAGGTCTATGACGTGAACCGCAATATGGTGGAAAAACAGGTGAAGGAGCGTATGGGAGACAGCGAACTTCCCTACATCGTTTACTGCACCAACTGCAGGGATATTTTCGCTTCCAGAGGGAAGAGCGTAAGGCACATACTGGACGTTATACTCGGCATAAACGGAGAAGAACGCGGGGTCCCGACGCTTCAGCAGAGAAGGACCAACAGATATGAGCTCAAAAAGGCTCTGACCGAAAAGTACGGTATCGAAAACGATCAGGGAGACATCGCCGGACTTGCCGACATGACAATAGACGAAAAGCTCCAGAAAAAGATGGACGACAACCTCATCCTTACGGAAGACGTCTCGTCCGTCATAGAAAACGCAGAAAAGAGCGGAGCATATCTTGTAGACCCGGAAAGCGGACACAGGATCGCCCATGAACTCAGGGGGATAATAACCTACTGGGCCGAATATCTTCCCGAGGACGGAGGGTACAGAGTGTTCAACGTATATTCGCACAGGATAAATATAAAAGGCGATGTATCCGCTGTCTGACTATATATGCTTCATGAATGAAATAGACTGTGAAGGCGTCCTTTAGGACGCCTTTTTCAATTGAACAAACGCCGATAAAAGAATATAATTAAGTGTTAGATCAGGAGGCAAAATGTGGAACTATAAAGCACTTCAAAACGGAAGCGATATAAGAGGTATCGCTGTCAAGACAGAGGGCGGTCAGCCCGTGAATCTGAGTCCCTATACCTGCGCCAAGATAGCCTGCGGATTCGTTATCTGGCTGTCGGCCATAACAGGGAAAAACTATCTTCACATAGCGATCGGAAGGGATCCGAGGATCAGCAGCGAAGATATAGAAAAAGCCGTCAGGGAGATGATAGCCAGGGCAGGCTGCGAGGTCCATATATGCGGACTTGCGACCACCCCGGAAATGTTCATGTCCACCGTGATGCCGGGCATGTCAGAGCCGGCCTGCGACGGAGCCATAATGATCACGGCAAGCCATCTGCCCTACGACAGGAATGGTATGAAGTTCTTTACGAAGCACGGATGCCTTGGAAGCAGCGAAATAGAGCAGATACTCAAGTTTGCGGAAGACGTAAATGACAACTTCTCTATAAACAGGGAATGGAAGTGGGTATTCCCGAGAAAGATGATGGAGGAATATTCCGCTCATCTGCGCAGAGTCATCTGCGAAGGACTCGGGACTTCAGAGGATGAGAAACCCCTTTCCGGACTCCGCATCGCTGTCGATGCAGGAAACGGTTCCGGCGGGTTCTACGTCGCCGACGTGCTGGAGCCTCTCGGAGCGGACTGCAGCGGTTCACAGTTCCTTGAACCGGACGGCATGTTCCCGAACCATACTCCCAATCCCGAGGATCCGGAAGCTCTTGAGAGCATATGCAGGGCTGTTAAGGAAAACGGTGCGGACCTTGGCATCATATTCGATACGGACGTCGACAGAGCGGCGGCTGTCGGAAGCGACGGAAAAGAGATAGCCAGGAACCGTATAGTGGCTCTGGCTGCATATATAGCGTCGAAAGACCACCCGGGAACCACCATAGTAACAGATAGTATCACCAGCACTCAGCTTGGCGAGTATATAGAAAAAGAACTGGGATGCAGACATTTCAGGTTCAGAAGAGGCTACAAGAACGTCATAGATAAAGGACGCGAACTGGAAAGCGAAGGCATCGACTGCCAGCTTGCCATAGAAACTTCAGGCCACGCGGCCATGAAGGAGAACTACCTCCTCGACGACGGCGCCTACCTTGCTACGAAGATAGTCGTAGAGGCAGCCAGACTCAAGAAAGATGGGAAGCATATAGAAGACCTCATAGCGGGTCTTAAGGATCCTCTGGAAGCGAAGGAAGTGAGATTCAAGGTCCTTGCCGAGGACTTTTCCTCCTATGCCCAGGAAGTGCTCGACTTCGTGGAAAAGGAAGCGCCCAAATTGGAAGGGTGGAGCCTGGAACTTCCAAATTACGAGGGAGTCAGGGTCAACGTTCCCGGAGGATGGTTCCTTCTGAGAAAGAGCCTCCACGATCCGGTCATGCCTCTCAATATAGAAAGCGACGTCAAGGGCGGCGTCGAAGAGACTTTGAAAAAGATAAAGGAACTTTTGTCATCATTTGACGGATTGGAATAATGGCGAATTTTGCACATCTGCATGTACATACTGAATACAGCCTTCTGGACGGAGCCTGCCGCATAGACAAGCTGCTTTCGCGTGCCAAGGAACTGGGGCAGACAGCCATGGCCATAACCGACCACGGGGTCATGTACGGCGCCGTCAAGTTCTTCGAGCAGGCAAAGAAGATGGGCATAAAGCCCATAATAGGATGCGAAGTCTACGTTGCTGCAAGGACCCGTTTCGATAAGGACGGGGCTACCGACAGGGAACACAACCATCTCATCCTTCTTGCCAAGAACGATAAGGGCTACAGAAACCTCATAAGACTTGTTTCCCTTGCGTATAAGGAAGGATTCTACTATAAGCCAAGGATAGATCATGAGCTCATAGAGAAGTACCACGAAGGGCTCGTGTGCCTCTCCGCTTGCCTTGCCGGAAAAGTACAGCACCTTCTGAATATAGGAGACTACGAAGGAGCAAAGGCGGAGGCTCAGTGGTTCAAAGACGTTTTCGGAGACGACTACTACCTTGAGCTTCAGGACCAGGGGCTCGAGGAGGAAGTAGGGGTCAACAGAGGCCTTAAGCGCATTTCCTCGGAACTCGGTATAAAGATGGTCGCGACCAACGACGTCCACTATATCTACAGAGAAGACAGCAGCGCCCACGACGTGCTCCTTTGCATAGGTACAAAGAGTAACCTTTCGGACCCCGACAGGATGCGTTTCCCCAACGATCAGTTCTATCTCAAATCCGAAGAGGAGATGAGAGAGATATTCAGCGACGTACCCGAAGCCATAGACAACACCATGGAGATCGTGGACAAGTGCAACTTCGAGTTCAGGTTCGGAGAATATCACATACCGGTATTCGAGATCCCCGACGTCTTCAAGGATGAGAACCAGTATTTCGAATATCTCTGCTGGACAGGGCTGGAATACAGATACGGTTCCATGCAGGAATACTCTTCGGCGAAGAGACCTCTTCCCTTCGGGAAAGTACTGGAGAACATGAAGGACTACGCGCCTACGGTGCCGGAGGAACTCAAAGAAAGAATGGAATATGAGGTGGCCACCATCGAAAAGATGGGCTACGTCGGCTACTTCCTCATAGTTTGGGACTACGTAAACTTTGCAAAAGGAAACGGCATCATGGTAGGCCCGGGCAGAGGTTCCGCAGCCGGTTCCATTGTAGCCTACTCCATGGAGATCACGGATATAGACCCCATACATTTCCAGCTGATCTTCGAAAGGTTCCTGAACATAGAAAGAGTATCCATGCCCGATATCGATATGGACTTCTGTATCGAAAGAAGGGGCGATATCATAGATTACGTAAAACAGCGCTACGGAGTGGATAACGTTTCCCAGATATCCACCTTCGGTACCCTGAAGGCCAAGGCCGTCGTAAAGGACGTAGCCAAGGTCATGGAGGTACCGTTCCAGCGCAGCCTTGAGCTCACCAAGATGATACCCGACGATCTCGGGATCACCCTGGAGAAAGCCCTGGAGAAGTCTCCGGACTTCAAGAACGCATACGAGAATGATCCGCAGGTGCGCATGGTGGTAGATACGGCAAAGGTCCTCGAGGGCCTTGCGCGGCATGTATCCACCCATGCGGCAGGCGTCGTCATTGCTCCGCAGCCGGTAGACGATTTCGTTCCGCTGGTCAATTCAGATACGGGTCTTGCGACCCAGTACACCATGACCGAGATAGAGCACCTGGGACTTCTCAAGATGGACTTCCTCGGTCTGAGGAACCTGACGGCCATGAGAGACTGTCTGGAGATGATCAAGGCGGATACGGGAAAGGATATAGAGCTCAACAAGATAGATTTTTCGGATCCCGAGGTGTACAAGCTTATAGCTTCGGGGAATACCATAGGTATATTCCAGCTGGAGTCCGGAGGGATGACGTCCTTCATGAAGGACCTTCAGCCGGACTGCCTGGAAGACCTGGTCGCAGGCATATCTCTTTACAGACCGGGCCCAATGGATTCAATCCCGAAGTACGTATCCTGCAAGAAGAATCCTGAGAATATTCAATATCTCACTCCGGAACTTGAACCTATACTGGCTCCGACCTACGGGTGCATAGTCTACCAGGAGCAGGTAATGGATATAGTCAGGAAACTGGGAGGCTACTCCTACGGAAGAGCAGACCTTGTGCGCCGTGCCATGAGCAAGAAGCACGCCGACGAGATGGCAAGGGAAAGAGAATTCTTCGTACACGGGAAACTCAACGACGACGGTACCATAGACGTGCCGGGATGCATAAGGAACGGCATATCCGAAAAGGCGGCCAATACCATATTCGACGACATGACGAGTTTCGCTGCCTACGCGTTCAACAAATCCCACGCCGCGGCCTACGCTGTGGTCGCATATCAGACGGCCTGGCTCAAGTGCCATTATCCTGCACAGTTCATGGCTTCCCTCATGACCTATCCCGCGAACCCCGATGCTGTGGCGGGCCTCATTAGGAACGCCGGGGATATGGGCATAAAGGTACTGCCGCCCGACGTGAACAGGTCCATAAGCCACTTCTCAACGGAGGACGGTAATATCCGTTACGGACTTTTGGGAGTCAAGCACGTAGGCGAAGGCCTTGTTGACGAGATCATAAGAGCCAGGGAAAACAGGATGCCCCAGGACATATTCGAGTTCGTCGACGGACTGGACGTTAAAAAGATAAACCGCACGGGACTCGAATGCCTTATCAAAGCGGGAGCCCTCGACTGCTTCCCCGGAAGCAAGGCTCAGAAACTGGCCTGCGTAGGAGACCTTATAGATTCTGCCCAGAGCAATGCAAAAAGCACCCTCAGCGGACAGATGAGCCTCTTCGATATGGCGGGCCCGTCCATAAAGATCGAGAGACATCTTCCCAACGTGGATGAATTCGAAAAGAAAGAGCTCATGTCCATGGAAAAGGAGATGCTGGGCATATATCTTACGGACCATCCTCTGTCGGAATACAGGATGGCGATCTCCGAGATAGCCGACATGGATACGGGCAAACTCGCTGCCCTCTACGCAGATGAAGACGAGGACGCAGATCCCTTCGCATCTCTGGAAACAGGGGATATCAAGGACGGACAGACGGTCCGCATGGCCGGTATCATAAACTCAAGAAGGAACTTCATAACCAGGAAGAACCAGCAGATGGCTTTCCTGACGTTGGAGGATCTTTACGGCCAGATAGACGTGGTTGTCTTCCCCAAGACTTTCGAAAGAGACAGGGAATATCTTGATATTGACAGCGTTGTTGTTATAATGGGTAAGCTGGATCTGAAAGAAGAGGGGAACCCGAAGCTCCTTGCGGACAGGGTTGAGCCTCTTGAAAGATACGGAAGAAAAGATTCATCATATACTGCAGCGCCCAAGCGCCAGTCTATGATAAAGATAGTCATACCGAGCACTTTCGAGGAGATAGACGGACTCAATCTCTTCGCTAAGATAGCAAGGAGACATCTGGGCGAATGCCCGGTTGCCATCCTCGTTATGAAAACCGGTAACAAATACAAAATGGAATACGATTGCTGGGTGAATCCGGACGAAGGATTCAGAAAGGAAGTAATGGAAGCGTTCGGAAACGATTGCTTCAGGTGAAGAAAATGAAAAAGAAGATCAGGGTCGGAATACTTACTAGCGGAGGCGACGCTCCGGGAATGAACGCCTGCATCAGGGCGGTGGTAAGAGGCTGCCTTTCCAAAGGCATGGAAGTCTTCGGTATCTATCAGGGATATCACGGTCTCATAGAAGACGATATACAGCAGATGAGCATTTCATCCGTGGCGGATATAATCCACCGCGGAGGAACTATACTCCGTACCGCAAGAAGCCACAGGTTCAGAGAGCCTGAAGGCCGCAAGGCGGGATACGAAAATCTCAAGAAGCACGGCATAAGCGCTCTCGTTGTCATAGGCGGAGACGGTACTATGACCGGTGGCATGCTCATGGGCAAGGAAAACGGTATCAAGGTATACGGACTTCCCGGAACCATAGATAACGACCTCGGATACACGGATACCACCATAGGATTCGACACAGCGGTCAATACGGCCGTGGCAGCCGTCGGTAACATAAGAGACACGTCTTCTTCCATGGGTAGAACAACGGTCATCGAAGTCATGGGAAGAGCCTGCGGCGACATAGCCCTTTATGCGGGCCTTGCCGGAGGCGCCGAGGATATACTCATCCCCGAACAGGCCTACGATATAGACAAGATAGCCGAAGAGATAAAGGCAGGCGTCGCAAGAGGCAAACTCCACAGCATCATCATCAAGGCAGAGGGCGTAGCCCTTTCCACTCAGGCTCTTGCGGAGTTCCTTGAACTCAAGACCGGATGCGAGACGAAAACGGTGCTTCTCGGATACATCCAGAGAGGCGGAAGCCCCACAGCCCGCGACAGGGTCCTGGCATCCAGGATGGGAGTCAAGGCAGCTGAGCTCATAGAGCAGGGCGCCGAGAGTTCCGCCATAGGCATTCGCGGAGACGAAATCGTGGCCATCCCTCTCGAAGAGGCTCTGTCCATAAAGAAGAAGTCGCATACCGACTTCATAGAAATCTGCAATTTACTTTTGTAATAAGGGAGATCATTTATGAGACTACTTGTCCTTATTTCAGGAATACTCATAAGCGGCGCAGGCGCGTTCTGTTTCGCATTCTATACGAGCACGTTCTACGACGTTGCGTTTCTCGTCGGTGTCGTCATGTTCATATCCGGCGTATGCAACACTACTGCGTATCTCGTTTCCGGCAGAGGCGCAAGGCGCCTTACGGAGACTACGCTGGTCGAAGGTCTCGTTACGCTGCTTTACGGTTTCGCAGTGCTAAGCAACCAGGTCACGGAATCCATGCTGACCATGTTCTTCGGAACGTGGCTCACCCTCTGCGGAGTCACAAGATTCTCGCAGAGCCTTTACGTCAGCAGGTTCAATCCCAGGGACTGGTCGAAGATAGTACCTCTTTCGGCCATATCCACAGTCCTTGGCGTCGTTATGATGCTTCCGTGGCTCGTATCCAGCGTAATGCCTCTGATGCTGGTGGGAGGAGCTTTCCTTCTCGACGGACTTTCCATGATCATATACGCCATGTACATGAAGGATTCGACTCAGGATATGGCTGTAGGCGAAGCCAGGGCAAAGGCAAGGGCGGAAGCCAGAAAAGAAGAGCATGAAGCCAGGATGGCCGAAAGAGAACGCTTAAGAAACCTCTCCAAGGAAGAGCGCGAAAAGGAAGAAAAGAAAAGACGCAAAGCTGAAAGAGCTGAAGAAAAGGCAAAGGCCCAGGCAAGGGCTGCTGCCAGAGCTTCCGTAAGAGAAGCCATAAGGCCTGTGGAAGACCGTACCATAAGACTTACCGACAGCGAAGTGGAAGAGATAAACGAAGCGGCGGAAGATGCCGACAGATCGTCTCTTCCGGATTTCGACACGGCCTTCGAGGATCCGGCCAGAGTAAGACCGGAAATAATCCCCAGCCTCAGATCCGAAAAGATACAGGAAGAAAAGAGAGAAGCTCTCAGAACTGAAATGACCTCTATAAACGCAGTCAACCTGGAAGAACTGGAGGACAAAAGGACGGAGATAGAATTCGAAAAGGTGGAACTGCCTAAAATCGAATTCGCATCGGACAAGGAGACCATAGACAGAGAGAGCCTCATAAGAGACCTTGATAATATGAACACAGACGCCGGAGATACTCTCACCTATGAAAAGGTGGACTTGAGTTCCATCATGGGAGAGCCTCTTTCTCCGGAGCATCCCAAAGTGGATCCGTCTCAATTCACTCAGACCCTGGATTTCTCCTGGGTAGATATAGTCGACGAAGATCTTAACAAAAAGGACGAACTATGAAAAAAACAGCAATGCTCCTCATAATGGACGGATTCGGTCTTGCGCCGGAAGGTCCGGGAAACGCCATCACCAGCGCTGAAACGCCCAATCTCGACAGGCTTATGAAAGAATATCCCCATACCAGGCTGTTCGCCAGCGGAAAGGCCGTGGGCCTTCCCGAAGGTCAGATGGGCAATTCCGAGGTAGGTCATACGAATATGGGCGCCGGCAGGGTAGTTTGGCAGGAGCTTTCAAGGATCACCAATGAAATAGAAAACGGCGAGTTCTATGAGAACGCCGTGCTTTGCCGCCTTATGGATGACCTTGCCAAAAAGCAGGCTTCCTTCAAGGCCGTCAAGGGAGATATATCGGACGGAAGGCCGAGAGCCCTCCACCTTATGGGTCTCCTCTCGGACGGGGGAGTCCATTCCCACAATTCCCATCTCTACGCCCTTCTCGAAATGGCTAAGAGAAAAGGACTGAAGAACGTATACGTACACTGCATACTGGACGGAAGAGACGTACCTCCCTCCTGCGCAGAGAAATATATAGCTGAACTGCAGGAAAAGTGCGCGGAGATAGGCGTAGGCGAGATCGCCACCATAGCGGGCCGCTTCTGGTCCATGGACAGAGACAAGCGCTGGGACCGCATAGAGACTGCCTACAGGCTGTATACCGAGGCTCACGGAAGAAGCGCGGAAAACGCAGACGAACTTTTGGAAAAAGCCAGACAGGAAGGCGAGACCGACGAATTCGTCGTACCCGGCATAGTCGCTCACTGCAGAGAGTGCGACTGCAAGCTTCCTTACTGCCAGAAAAAAGACCATACCATCCAGGACGGAGACAGCGTCATATTCTTCAACTTCCGTCCCGACAGAGCAAGAGAAATAACGAGATGCATAGTGGATCCTGATTTCGACGGTTTCGAAAGAAAGGTCGTGCTCAAAGACATCGATTACGTATGCTTCACCCAGTACGACGCCACTATACCCAACGTGGAGATAGCCTTCCCGCCCCAGAGCCTTAAAAACACCCTCGGGGAATACGTGAGCAATTTAGGTAAAAAACAGCTCCGCATAGCTGAGACCGAGAAGTACGCCCACGTTACTTTCTTCTTCAACGGAGGAGTTGAAGAACCCTATCCGGGAGAAGAAAGGATACTTGTAGCATCTCCCAAAGTCGCCACCTACGACCTGCAGCCTGAAATGAGCGCATACGAGGTCACGGACAGAGTCCTGGAGAGGATAGATTCGGAGGAACTCGACCTCATCATTATGAACCTGGCCAACTGCGATATGGTAGGACATACCGGCGTCTTTTCAGCCGCGGTAGCTGCTGTGGAAGCAGTAGATACCTGCGTCGGTAAGATAGCCGAGGCCATAGAAAGGACCGGGGGAAGACTTCTGGTAACAGCGGACCACGGCAACGCCGACGAGATGCTTGACAGTGAGGGCAACGTAGTAACGAGCCATTCCACCAACCCCGTTCCTCTCATCTACGTGAACAGCGAGATAAGGAACGCCGGAAACGTCACGCTCCACGAAGGGGCTCTCTGCGATCTTGCGCCTACGCTCCTTGAACTCATGGAGCTTCCTGTCCCGCCTGAAATGGAAGGAAAAACACTTATAGACTGATGATCAGGATAAGCGAATTCAAAATCGATGCTTTGGAGAAAACGGACGCACTCCCAGGATTGATAGAGCGAAGACTTCATCTTCCCCCAGGGGGAGTGAAGTCTTTTTCCATTGTCCGCGAAAGTATAGACGCGAGGAAAAAGCCTTCGGTATACAAAGTGTATACCGTGGATATAGAAACGGAAAACGACGGCAGGTTCCTTTCCCATTGCAGGAAAGCAGGGATCAAAGCCGAGGAAGCTCCCGAAGAAAGACCCTTCGAGATCCCCGAAGCTGATATGAAAGGAGAACGCCCCGTAGTAGCCGGTTTCGGACCCTGCGGCATATTTGCGGCTCTTACCCTTGCAAGAGCCGGGGCAAAACCCATAGTCCTCGAGAGAGGACCCTCCATGGAGGAAAGGGTAAAGGCCGTGGAGCATTTCTGGGAAAGCGGTCAGCTGGACCCGAAAGCCAACTGCCAGTTCGGAGAAGGCGGCGCGGGAACGTTTTCCGACGGGAAACTAACCACAGGAACCAGATCCGAATTCCGCCGCTTCGTTCTCGAAGAGTTCGTAAAGGCAGGAGCAGACAAAGAAATACTGTACAAGCAGAAGCCCCATATTGGGACGGACGTTTTAAGGACCGTGGTGGTCAATTTAAGAAAAGAGATAGAAAGCTGCGGAGGGGAAGTCCGCTTCGGAACTAAACTGGAAGACCTTATCCTTGAGAACGGAAAGCTTGCGGGAGCGGTGCTTGAAGGCGGCGAAGTGATAAAGACGGAGGATCTTATTCTCGCACTCGGGCATTCGGCGAGAGATACTGTGAGGACACTTTACGGCAGAGGCCTCGATATGGAAAGGAAGCAGTTTTCCATGGGCGTCCGGATAGAGCATCCCCAGGAGCTCATAGACAGGGCTCAGTACGGCACAGATGCGGAAAAGCTTGGGCTCGGACCCGCCGATTACAAGCTGAACGTACGAACCGCAGACGGAAGAGGGGTATATACCTTCTGTATGTGTCCGGGAGGAGTGGTAGTCAACGCCAGCAGCCACGAGGGCTGCGTCACCTGCAACGGAATGAGCTATTTCAAAAGGGATTCGGGGAAAGCCAATTCCGCTCTTCTTGCAGACGTGAGGAAAGAGGATATACCCGGAGACGGCCCGCTGGAGGGCATAGCTTTCCAGGAGAAATTTGAGAAGCTTGCCTTTGCCCTGGGCGGAGGGGATTACAGCCTTCCGAAGGAAAGACTGGGAAGTTTTATGACCAAAGGGGAGCTGAAGAAATGCCTTCCGGGTTTCGTATACGATTCTCTTACAGAGGCCATACCAATGCTTGGAAAGAAACTGAAAGGTTTCGACGATCCGGACGCGCTCATGTATGCCATAGAAAGCAGATCCTCAAGCCCGGTGAGGATACTCAGGAGCGAAGAGGGCTTTGCGATGCAAGATGAAAGGGCGCTCGAGGGACTTTATCCCGCCGGCGAGGGAGCCGGATATGCGGGAGGTATAATGTCAGCCGCCTGCGACGGTGTGAAGACCGCCCTTAAGATAATCGAGAAAAACAAAAAAAGAAAGGAAGCTTAAGCTTCCTCTTTTTCTTTCTTAGGTTCCGTACAAAGAAGCACCATGGTCAGCACCGCCAGCGCGCCTGCAAGGAAAGTAAACATTCCGTGGTAGTCGCTGTCCATCTTCATTATCTGAGGCACGTGAAGAGCTGCTATGAAGACCGCGGTGGTGCAGGCGAAAGTGAGAAGGTTTCTCTTTGTGAGTAGTTCTCTTAAAGGCGTATCCGGGAATATGGTCTTAAGACACAGACACAATATCCCGAAGAACACCAGCGCTATGAACGCATAGGTGATGATGGGCCCCAGCAGGGGCTTCAGAAGCAGCGCCGCCAGATGCCCCGCCAGCCACATGGGTATTGAAAGTATGGACCATTTCTTAGAACGTACCCTGTGTACCTTCTCCTGTTCGAAATCGTCGAAGGTAAGGGTGGGCTCCGGCATGTCCACCACGTACTCTATGGCGGGCTTGGGGTCGAAACTTTCCTTTTCCAGTCTCAGTGACTCTTCCTCGCTGGACATGCCCGCAAGGAAAGTGGTCGCAGCGGCAAGGCCGACTATGAGCACTGCAGATATTATTTTCTTTAATATTCTTGGCTTGTCGCCGTTTGTATATGTGATCGCTTTGGTTTTCTTTTTCATATCCTTTTTAACCCTTTTCGACTGTATTTTACTACACTTTCATGGAAATATATACATTTTTGTTTTTTGAGGGGAAAGCGGCCCTTTTGGCTTTGGGATGGAGGCTGCCTGTATGATATAATATATCGTTAGATATTTGTGCTTAGAGGCTATATATATGTACGACCTTGTGATCATAGGAGGGGGAGCCAGCGGACTTCTTACCGCAGCCCTCGCCGCAGGAGAAAATCTGAAAACTGTAGTCCTTGAAAGGAACAACGCTCCGGCGAAGAAGATATATGCCACCGGAAACGGACACTGCAATTATCTCAATGAAAAAGCAGGCGATGTAAGGCGGATCGAAAGGACCCTTGGAAGTATAGGCATAGCGGGGGTAAAAGATGAAGACGGACGTTTCTATCCCAGAAGCAGGGAAGCCTCTGCCGTTGCCCTTGCCCTTGTCCGTGCCGCCGAAAAAAGCGGAGCAAAGATAATATGCGACTGCCACGTAAGCGACGTGGTGAAGAGAAACGGCAGCTTCCTGGCGGTGAGCAAGGACGGCAGGAAATTCGAAGGAAAGTATCTCGTCATAGCCACCGGAGGAAAAGCGGGCATACAGTTCGGATGTTACGGCGAAGGATACAAATGGGCTCAGTATATGGGCCACAGCCTTGTCAAACCCGTTCCGGCTCTTGTGCCGGTGGAATGCGAAGAGGATATCTCAGCCCTTCACGGAGTGAGGGTGAAAGGAAACGTTTCGCTTCTGAAAAACGGAGAGACGCTCTGCTCGGAAAGCGGAGAGATACAGTTCACAAAAGACAGCATATCGGGTATATGCGTTATGGACCTTTCTGGAAAGATAAGGCTGTCAGAGGACGCTGCCTACGTGCTGTCAGTAGATCTTTTCCCGGAGCATACGGAAGAAGAGCTCGCAGAAGTTCTTGGGTGGCAGAAGGAAACTGCCGGTTCCATGCTGGAAGGCCTGCTTCCCGCGAAATTGAAAAAGTACATCGAAGACTTATACGGAGATAAGGATAAAGAAGCTCTGGCTTCCTTGCTGAAAGATATGAGATTCAGTATCAAAGGCACCAGGGGCTGGGCTGACGCCCAGGTCACCGCCGGAGGAGTGCCCCTTCAGGAGATAGATCCCGATACGATGGAGTCTCTGAAGACCGGAGGACTGTATTTCACCGGAGAGATAATTGATTACGACGGACCCTGCGGAGGATTCAACCTAGCCAACGCATGGAGCACCGCCATCAGGGCGGCAGAGGATATAAAGAGAAAAGCAGATGGCCGAATGGACTGAAAGACAAAAAGAAGCTATATATGACAGAGGCAACAGTCTTCTCGTTTCCGCAGCGGCGGGTTCGGGAAAGACCGCTGTTCTAGTTGAGAGGATAAAGGAGCTCATACTGAAAGGAGAGGCATCTCTCGACCGCATGCTGGTAGTCACGTTCACGAAGGCAGCCGCATCGGAGATGAGAGAAAGGCTCAGGAACGAACTGGGAAGTTTTCTTTCGGGAGACGGAAGCGAAGATGAGAAAAAGGCTGTCAGACGGCAGCTTTCCCTCATAGGCAGAGCTGAGATATGCACTTTCGACAGCTTCGCCCAGAGACTCGTCCGCAGCTACTATCAGATTATAAACGTGGATCCAGGGCTGAAGGTATGCGACCAGTATAAAAGCAGCCTTCTCAAAAACGAAGCTATAGACGAACTCTTTTCTTCTCTTTACGAGAAAAAGGACGGGGAATTCTTCGATTTCCTTGACCACTATTCCACCTCAAGGAGCGACGCCAATGCAAGGGAGCTCATACTGGGTCTCTTCGGCTACGTCGATACTCTGCCCGATCCTGACGCGCTGCTCTCAGATCCCGGTTTCATTCCGGAGACCCTTCTTTCCATGGCAGGGGATTTCGCTCTGGAAGCCATGGAGAAATCCCGTTCATACTGCGACATGCTCAAAGACATTTTCGACGCTGAGAAAATGCCCAAGTGCAGCGGGATCGTCGGCACTGCTATTTCAGATCTTGACAGCATGATATCAGGCATAAAAAGCGGCCATGCCGAAGAGAGCATTGCCCGTATGCTTGAATACACATTCCCAAGGCTTTCCGCGCCTGCCGATGAGAAGGAAAAGAAGAAGGCCCTTGACGACTTGGTGACAGCCTACTGGACCAATGGTGCCAAAGATGACATGGCCGACTTCAAAAAGATCTTCGCCGGTCTTTCCCTTTCGCGTCTTATCGATGAGAAGGAAAGGCTGGAAAGACCTCTTTCGCAGCTCTGCGCTCTGACCAAGGAGTTCAGCCGCATATATGCGGAAAAAAAAGTGAAAGCCGGCCTTATGGACTTTTCCGACGGAGAGCATTTCGCCCTCCGCATACTCGAAGACCCGGAGGTCAGAAAAGAGTGCAGACAAAAATATGAACACATATTCGTCGACGAATATCAGGACAGCAACCATCTTCAGGAAAGCCTCATAGAGGCCATCTCCTCCGGAAACAACGTTTTCACTGTCGGAGACGTGAAGCAGAGCATATACAGATTCAGACATGCGGAGCCCGGGCTCTTCATGGCAAGATACGACGCTTATAGGAAAGGCAGGGAAAACTGCAGGCTCATAAATCTCAACAGCAACTTCAGGAGCAAGGCTCCGGTCATAGATTTCGTGAACAGACTTTTTGAGAATCTCATGACTCCCGAGAGCTGCGGAATGGTATACGACGAGGATGCCGCTTTGAAAGAGGGCAGTCCGTATACTGGACCGTGCCTTTACGAGCCGGAGCTTTATCTTGCGGATATGGGGGAAGAAGAGGAGACGGACCCTGAGATCGAGGAACTCAAAAAAGATGAGATAGAGGCTCTCATGGCCGCGGATATACTTAAGAAATACCACGGCATCCTCATAAGGGACAAAGCCGGCAATGAGAGAAAACTCGAGTACAGGGATATGGCAGTTCTTCTGCGTTCGGCCAAAGGAAAAGCGGAGACGTATTACGATATACTTCTTCGTTCCGGTATCCCCGTGTACCTGGAAAGGAACGAAGGATATTTCGATACTCCTGAGATCCAGGTCTTCGTAAATCTCTTAAGGATCATAGACAATACCAGGCAGGACGTACCGCTCATCTCCGTAATGCATTTCCCGTCCTTCGGATTCAGCGCCGAAGAACTGGCAAAGATCCGCATAGAAGGCAGAAAAACGGGGCACAGCAGCTGTTCTTTCTACGATGCCTTAAGATTCGTAAGCGGAGAGGAAGGAGAGCTTCCGAAGAAGTGCAGAGAATTCCTCGAAAAGATAAACGGATGGAGAACGAAGTCTTCGGCCCTTCCTCTTGCGGATCTCGTCTGGGACCTTCTCTACGAGAGCGGGATAATGGTATTCACGGCAGGGCTTTCTTCAGGGGAGCAGAGACTTGCCAATTTAAGAGCCCTTGTCGACAAGGCTTCCGAATTCGAAAAGAGCGACGTCGGGGGACTCTTCGGTTTCATCACGTATATAGACGCCATATCGGATGACAAGACCGGAAAGATAAGCACCGGTCAGTCGGGCATGGTGTCCCCGGAAGACGACGTGGTGCGCATCATGACTGTCCATAAGAGCAAGGGCCTGGAATTCCCTTTCGTGCTGTTCGCATCCTGCGGGAGCCAGATCAGGGGCAGCCATAACAGTCAGAGGGCTGTTTACAGCCTGGATACGGGCATGTCCATGGTGCTGTCGAACAAGGAGACCTTCTCCTTCGTCAAGCCTCTTTCGTTCAGGATCATTAAGGAAAAGCAGAGCAAAGACGAACTTGCCGAGGAGATAAGGCTGCTTTACGTGGCCGCCACGAGAGCGAGAGATATATTCGTTATGTCGGCGGCGGATAAGGACGCATACGGCATGCTGGAAAAGAGCAGGATATTTGCGGTGCGCGGTGCCGGCTGCAGCAGTTTCGTACAGATGGCGCTGCCGTATTTCAGTCAGGAAAACATACACGTAAGGGGCAAAAGCAGTTTCGATCTGTCCGCTTTCAGCGTCCAGGCTGAAAACATGGAAGCTTTTATGAAGAAGCTGCAGGAAGGGTTCGAAGTGGATGCTTCGAAACTTTCGATGCCTGCCGAAGAGATAAGGAGAAGACTTCGCTTCGACTATTCTCCGGAAGAAGGTTCATCGGAAAAGAGAAAATATTCCGTATCGGAACTGGCCGCATCCGAAAGGATGAAGGAAGGCGCAGCCGCATACGAAAGGGAAGAGGAGATACCCGTTCCCGAATTCCTTGCGGGAAAGAGGCCTCTGAGCTCCGCGGAGATAGGCACTGCATATCATAAGGTGATGGAGCACATGCCATTCAGCGGAGAGTACTCATCCCCGGAGCGCATAAGTTCCTTCATAGAGCAGCTTAAGGAAAAAGGTATACTCAGCGATGATGAAGCATCGTCGGTAAAGGCGGAAAGGATAGCGGCATTCTTTGATTCCGCCGTAGGAAGATCCGTGCTGAGCGCAGAGCTTCTTAAAAAAGAGACGCCCTTCGTCATAAAGCATCTGTACGAAGGGCGGGAGATACTGGTCCAGGGCACCATAGACTGCTGGTTCGAAAAGGACGGCAGGCTGTACCTCCTGGATTACAAGAGCAATTACGTAGACCTTAGGAAAAAGGAAGAGGAATTCGAAAGGCTTAAGAAAGACTACGAGCCGCAGCTCGAGCTGTACAGGGAAGCCCTGGAGATCATAAGGGGCAAGAAGGTCGAGGAGGCTTATCTGTACCTGTTTGCTGCAGGCGAATATATAAAGATATAGTTTAGGGGTTTTGGAAAGGATTTATGGAAGATTATCTTAAAGAACTGAATCGCGAACAATACACGGCGGCGACGACTACTGAAGGGCCGCTCCTCATACTGGCGGGAGCGGGCTCCGGAAAAACGGGAACCATGACACACCGCATAGCCTATCTCGTAAAAGACTGCGGCGTCTCGCCTTATTCCATACTTGCCGTGACTTTCACGAACAAGGCTGCAAGGGAGATGAGAGAGAGGGTCGAGGATCTCATAGGCGCTATACCGGGTATGTGGATACTGACCTTCCACGGCATGTGCCTCAGGATACTCAGGCAGTATGCCGACAGGCTGGGCATGGGGAAGTCCTTCGTCATATACGACCCCGTGGATCAGAAGGCCCTGGTAAAGTCTCTGGTCAAGGCTCTGGAGTACGATGAAAAACTGTTTACTCCTGCCTACGTTCTGGAAGTCATATCGGGCAGCAAGGAGAAGGGCATAGGCCCTGGGGAGTTCGAAAAGAACGCGGAGCTGGCCTTCGGAGACAAAGAGCGGCAGAAGCGCCTTGCGGTGCTCTATACGCAGTATACGGAATCCCTTCTCAAGAACAACGCCATGGATTTCGACGACCTCATAGTGAACACGGTTAAGCTTTTCAGAGAGTGCCCGGATGTCCTCGAATATTACAGGGACAGGTTCAGCCACATAATGGTGGACGAGTATCAGGACACCAACATGCTCCAGTACGAGCTTCTGCATCTGCTGGCCAAGAAAAGCGGCAACATATGCGTGGTCGGAGACGACGACCAGTGTATATATGAGTGGAGGGGCGCTACCATAAGGAACATCCTGGAGTTCGAAAAGGATTTCCCAGGCGCCAGGGTCATAAAGCTGGAACAGAACTACAGATCCACGGGCAATATACTGGAAGCCGCCCACAGCGTCATATCTAGAAACAAAGGCCGCAAGGACAAGAAACTCTGGACCGAAGCTCCCATGGGAGAAAAGGTGGAATACCACAGGTGCGAAGATGACAGGGAAGAAGCCAGATATACGGGAGCGAAGATAAGGGAGCTCATGCGCAAGAATCCGGGATACAGTTATTCGGATTTCGCCATACTCTACAGGACCAACGTACAGTCCAGACGCTTCGAAGAAAGTTTTACGGCTGCGGGCATACCATATCAGGTCCTTTCCGGTATGAGGTATTACGACAGGAAAGAGATCAAGGACATGATCTCATATATGAGGCTTGTTGCTAACCCTTACGACGATCTGGCTCTTGAAAGGGTCATCAACGAACCGAAAAGAGGTATAGGCGACAGTTCCGTTTCCAAGATAAGAGCCTTCGCCTCGGTGAAGGGAATATCATTCCTGGAGGCCCTTGGCGATGAAGATATACTGGGAAGCATGCCCGCGAAGGCTGCGAGGTCGGCTCAGGAACTCTACAACGTTCTGAACGCCCTGCATCTTGAAAAAGACAATATGAGCGTCGCGGATATCTACGACGAGCTGCTGGTAAAAACGGGATATCTGCCGGTGCTCGAGGATATGAGGACCGTGGAAGCGGACGGCCGCATAGAGAACCTTCTGGAATTCAAGTCGGTCATCGCTGAAAAAGAGAAGGAACTCACGGAAGGCGAAAGCCTGACTCTGGACAACTTCATGGAAAGCATAGCTCTCATATCCGACGTGGACAACCACGATCCGGACATGGATGCCGTGGTGCTCATGACCCTGCATTCGGCCAAAGGTCTCGAATTCCCCGTGGTGTTCATGCCGGGAATGGAGATGGGAATATTCCCGTCCTACAGGACCATAGATAAAGGAGAGGACGTTGAAGAGGAAAGGCGTCTCTGCTACGTTGGTATGACCAGAGCCAGGGAGAGACTGTTCATGACTTCCGCCGAGATGCGCATGCTTTACGGCAAAACGGATTTCACAACAGAATCCCAGTTTCTCAAGGAAATAGACAGAAAGTATTTGACTGGGGATGCTTTCTATGATAAGAAAGGTAAATACGTATCTTTCGACAGGTATGATACGGACAGTCCGTATTCCTACGGAAAATACGTTTCTCCCATAGAATCTGCCAACGCCGTAAGGGCTGTAAGCAGGGAAATATCGAAGAAAGCCTCACTTGCAGGGGTGGAGCTTTTTCCGGGAGATAAGGTAAAACATGATAAATTCGGAGAAGGAACAGTGATCACCTCCTCCGGAAACATAGTGACAGTTGTATTCGACAGCGTGGGCACGAAGAAACTTGCAAAGGATCTTGCCCCTCTGACGAAACTTTGACAGAAAAGGAGAAAAGCGATGAAGAAGACTATAGCACTCATACTTGCTCTCATGCTGGTATTCTCTTTCTGCGCATGCGGAAAGACACAGCAAAAGAGCGACAATCTTCTCGAAGAGATCAAATCGAGAGGATATATCACTATAGCTACAGAAGGAAACTGGGCTCCCTGGACCTTCCATGATGAGAACGACGTTCTCACGGGTTTCGACGTTGAACTCGGAAAACTCGTTGCCGAAGGACTCGGCGTGGAAGCGCAGTTCGAAGAGACCCCCTGGGATTCCATCCTGGCAGGTATCGATTCAGGAAGATTCGACACGGCCTGCAACGGCGTGGGATATCTTCCCGAAAGAGCAGAGAAGTATTACATGTCCACCCCGTACGTATATATGGGAACGGTACTCGTAGTAAGGGGCGACAACAATGATATAAACAGCTTCGAGGACCTTGCGGGAAAGACCACCGCCAACACCGCTTCCTCCACCTATGCTCTGATGGCTGAAAAGTACGGAGCCACCGTGCTTCCCGTTGATACTCTCGCGGATACCATCAACCTGCTTCTCGAGGGAAGGATAGACGGCACCGTCAACGCAGCAGGCTCCATAGCCGATTATCTCACGGAGCATCCGGATGCCAATATACGCATAGCCGCGACTTCCAATGAAGAGGTCGAAGAGGACTGCATCCCCGTAGCAAAGACCGATTACGCCAAGCCCCTCATGGACGAGATCAACAAGGTTCTCGACGAGCTCAGGGCCAACGGCAAGCTGGCAGAGCTTTCGGTGAAGTTCTTCGGAGCAGACTATACAAAGAAATAATGAGCGAAAGACTTATAGGGATACTTATAGACGCCTTCCCGAAGCTTGTTTCTTACGGGATAAAAGTAACAGTGCCGCTTACGGCACTGTCTTTTGCCTTGGCGCTGGTCATATCCGTAGTGGTTGCAGTTATACAGTATGCCAACGTAAAAGTATTAAGGCAGCTCTGCAGGTTCTATATCTGGATCGTAAGGGGAACCCCTCTTCTGGTACAGCTTTACCTGGTGTTTTACGGGCTCCCTTCGATAGGCATAGTGTTCGAAGCTTTTCCAGCTGCGGTGCTGGTCTTCGGTATAAACGAAGGAGCCTATATGGCGGAAAGCGTCAGGGCGGCTTTGGAAGCTATCCCGAGAGACCAGCTGGAAGCGGGTCTTTGCCAGGGTATAGGCTTCGTCAAGATCATGAGACGCATAATGATACCCCAGGCTGCAAGGATAGCTTTTCCCTCTCTCATGAACTCCCTCATATCCATGCTCAAAGGCACGTCCCTTGCATCCTGCATCACCGTTACTGAGATGTTCAGGCAGGCGCAGGTCATAAACGGAAGGGTGTATGAATCCCTTGCCCTTTACTCTGAGGTGGCGCTCATATATCTTCTCATATGCACAGTGCTAACACTGCTTCAAAAGTATATTGAAAAGAAGCTTAAATACTGATTAAATAGAAGAGCAGACAAGGTCTTACCTGTCTGCTCAATATTTTTGTTTGAAGGTCAAATCATGGAAGATCCAAAGAAAAGAATGGAAGAGCTATACGCTCTCATCGAATACCACAGCAACAGATATTACAACATGGACGATCCCGAGATATCGGACTACGAGTACGACCTGCTGACCAGGGAACTGCGCGCCCTGGAAAAGGAATATCCTATGTTCGCAAGAGACGATTCCCTGGCCACGAAGAAGGTCGGAGGCTCTGCGAGGAGGGAATTCAGAAAGGTGCAGCACGACGTTCCGGTCATTTCGCTCCAGGACGTTTTCAGCAAGGAAGAAGTAATGTCCTTTGCCGAAGGAATACTTGCTCAGTATCCGGGAACGATATTCACAGTTGAGAAAAAGATCGACGGGCTGACCCTGGTCTTAAGATACAGGAACGGAAAGCTGGAAGACGCCATTACAAGAGGCGACGGAAGCGTAGGCGAGAGCGTTTACGAGAATGCCCTCGTCATAGACGCTATTCCGAAGACCCTTCCCATAGATCTTCCTTACCTTGAGGTTCGCGGCGAGTGCTATATGGACAGCGCTCATTTCGAAGCGGCCAACAGAAAGCAGGAAGAGACCGGAGGAAAGACCTATCAGAACAGAAGGAACTTCGCCGCGGGCACTTTAAGGCAGCTGGATCCAAACGTGGTGAAGGAAAGAGGCCTCGATATTTTCATCTTCAACCTGGAGATAGCCGAAGGGAAGAGCTTCAAGTCCCATTACGAGACACTGGAATGGCTTGGAGAGATAGGTTTCCACGTGCTGGAGGAACCTATACGCGCAAAGAGCGCAGAAGAGGTATGGAAAGCCATAGAGCATATAGGGGATATACGGTACAAGCTGGATTACGGTCTTGACGGAGCTGTGGTGAAGGTCGATGACCTTGCCCTGAGAAGAGAGCTGGGTATGACGTCGAAGGTCCCCAGATGGGCTGTTGCATACAAGTATCCGCCGGAAGAAAAGGAAACGACAGTGGAGGATATAGTGGTCCAGGTTGGACGTACGGGAAGGCTCACGCCTCTGGCGCTGCTGGATCCCGTAAGGCTGGCTGAGACCACGGTCGGAAGGGCGACTCTCCACAACGGAGATTACATAAAGGAAAAAGGCATCAGGATAGGAGACAGGGTCATAGTTCGTAAGGCGGGAGATATAATCCCGGAAGTGGTGAGCGTCGCTCAGCACCTCGGAAGCGCGCCTTTCGAAATGCCTGCAGTCTGCCCCGTATGCGGAGCCCCCGTGGAGAAAGAGCAGGGGGGTCCCCATATGAGATGCACCGGAGCATCGTGCCCTGCGAAAGATTCGAGGTCCATGGCATATTTCATCTCTAAAGACGCCATGAACATGGAAGGCTTCGGCCCTGCCGCCATAGAAGCCCTCATATCCGAGGGATATATCAGGAGCATACCCGACATCTACAGCCTTAAGGATCACAGGGAGAAACTCATAGAAGAGGGTATCGTAGGCAAGGAGAAAAGTGTAGATAATATACTTGCAGCCATAGAAAGATCGAAGGATAACGATATAGACCGTCTGATCACGGGCCTTGGCATAAGGAACGTAGGCAAGCAGTCGGCAAAGGTCCTGGCCGGCAGATATGAAGACATGGAGTCTCTCATGAAGGCGGAGGAAGACGAACTGAAGACTCTTCCTGATTTCGGCGAAGTGGTCGCTTCCGAGATAGTATCCTTCTTCAGGGATCCGAAGAACGCGGAGTGCATAGCAAGGCTGGCGGAAGCCGGAGTAAACATGACTTCGAAGGCTGCGGCGAAGAAGGCCGGCGATATATTCGCCGGAAAGACCTTCGTTCTGACGGGCACGCTTCCTTCCATGACGAGAGACGAGGCTTCAGCGATCATAGAAAGCTACGGCGGAAAAACTTCTTCTTCCGTATCGAAAAAGACGGACTACGTGCTTGCCGGAGAAGCGGCAGGCTCGAAGCTCACGAAAGCGCAGGATCTGGGCGTGAAGATAATAGACGAGGATGCGTTCAGAAAGATGCTAGAGGAGGGTGATCTCGCCTGACGACAGGGCGATCCTTCCTTCGGGAGTATCCACCAGAAGATTACAGTTTTCGTTTATACCGGCGGCGACGCCGGTTTTTTCTTTTCCGTCATACGTGAAAGATACGTACCTTCCGGCGACGCTGAGTCTTCTTCCGTATTCCTCCCTGACGGTGTCCGCAGACATGGGTGAAAGCAGTATATCCGATATCCTGACTATGATTTTCTCTTTCGGGATCTCTGCGGAAAGTCCGTCGCCTATGCCCGCTGCGATGCCGCGGAGATCTCCGGGCAGATCGTTTCCGTTTATGTTGATGCCAATGCCGGCCACGTATCTGTCTTCATAGTGTTCGCACAGTATGCCGCAGACCTTTTTTCCTTCGAGAAGTACGTCGTTCACCCATTTTATCCGGGGGCTGAGGCCGCAGATATCTTCCAGGGCCATACATACGGCGACTGCGGCTTTTGGAGTAAGAAGAAGAGCTTCCTCGAAAGAAAGATCTTTGAGAAGGCAGGAAAAATATATTCCTCCTTCCGGGGATGCGAATCTGTGATCTCCTCTTCCTCTTCCCGCGGTCTGGCTGTCAGCCCATATCACGGTACCCGAAGGGTAATCTTCTCTTAAGATATAGTCATTTGTCGAATCTACGCTCAAAAGATGTATCATACGCAGATTTTATCATAAGCTCAGGTATAAAAATACGGTATAAATATGACTTTTTTGACAAATTAGCGTATAGTGTATAAACGTAATCGGATTGTGTTAAGAGGTAAACAGAAATGAGTTACAAAAGAGTTTTATCAATACAGGACATATCGTGCTTCGGCCAGTGCTCAACTACCGTGGCTCTTCCCATAATCTCCGCATGCGGAGTGGAGTGCGCCATACTTCCTTCGGCTGTGCTTTCCACCCATACCGCCGGGTTCACAGGCTATACGGTAAGAGATCTTTCCGGAGACTTCCCGGCTATCTTCGATCACTGGAAGAAGGAAGGCATAAGCTTCGACGCCATCTATACGGGGTATCTTGGAAGCGAGGATCAGGTAGAATATATCCTCAGCTTCTATCACAGTTTTGATAAGAAGCCACTGCTCATAGTAGACCCTGCCATGGGAGACAACGGAAAGCTTTATCCCGCATTCGGCATGGAATACGTCAAGGCTATGAGAAAGCTCTGCGAGGAAGCGGACATAATACTGCCCAACCAGACTGAGAAAGATTTTCTCTTCGGCGAGAGCGGAAAAGAAATGAAGCTCAAAGACGGCGCGTATACGGTGCTCACCGGAACCTCGCGAAAGGAAGGTCTCACCGGAGTGGAAGTCACGGGTCCTGAAGGCGTATACCTTTACGAACATGAGAAACTTCCTGAAGACAGGCACGGCACGGGCGACGTTTACTCCAGCGCTTTTGTCGGCGCCCTCATGAACGGAAAGAGCATAAACGAAGCGGCGAAGATAGCGGCGGATTTCACTCTTCTCTGCGTCAGAGGAGCCCAAGGAGACAAAGAGCATTTTTACGGAGTAAGGTTCGAACTGGAACTTCCCAAACTCATAGCCATGCTTTCCGGAAACTGAATCAATGATATGCCCCGCAACAAAATGCGGGGCTTTTAATATTCCGGGGAATATAGTATAATTAACAGGCCGGTTTTTTAAGTGCCTGCCGGGTCTCCGTGCAAAGGCATGTCGTGAACCGTGTCAGGGTGGGAACGCAGCAGCACTAAGCGGAAGTTGCCCTGTGCCACGGGTTTGGCGCGGCGGGTACTTAAGGAACCGGCTTTTTTTACGCAGAAATCTTACGGAGAACATTATGTATCAGGCTCTTTACAGGAGCTTCCGTCCCGAGGTCTTCGATGACCTTCTTGGGCAGGAGCACATAGTAAAAATCCTTCAGACACAGATTGAGACGGGAGAAGTATGTCACGCCTATCTCTTCTGCGGCACGAGAGGAACGGGAAAGACGACTACGGCAAGGCTGCTTGCCAAGGCGCTGAACTGCACCGGAGAAGGGAAGAAGCCCTGCGGGCGCTGCCCCGAATGCAGAGCCATAGCCGCAGGAGAATTCCTGGACGTGGTGGAGATGGACGCGGCTTCCAACAACTCTGTGGAAGATATACGGAGCCTTAGGGAATCGGTAAACTTCCCGCCCGTATCGGGAAAGAAAAAGGTATATATCATAGACGAAGCCCACATGCTTAGTTCCCAGGCAGCCAACGCGTTCCTCAAGACTTTGGAGGAGCCTCCCCAGGATACGGTGTTCATCCTTGCAACCACTGACCCCAACAAGCTACCTTCTACTATACTTTCGAGATGCATGAGGCTTGACTTCAGAAGAGTCCCCGAAAAGAAGATCAGCGAGAGCTTCATGGATGTATGCAGAAAGATAGGGGTCGAGGCCGATCCCGATGCGGTGGCGCTCATCGCGGCTAACGCCGACGGGTCCGTAAGAGACGGTCTTTCCATACTGGAACGCTGCATAGCGGGCTCAAAGCGTCTTACGAGAGACGACGTTCTCTTCCTTCTGGGCATATCGGGCATCGATACCTATCTGAAGATAACGGACAGGGTCATAGCAAAGGACAGCGCAGGAGCGCTGGCCGTTCTTGCCGAAGTATTATCCGAAGGCAAGGAAGTGCTTCAGTTCACCAAAGACTGGGTGGAACATATACGGGATCTCATGCTCATAAAGTATTCCGACGATCCCCAGAACATGATAAATCTTTCGAAGGAAAACATAGAGAGGCTCAGAGAGCAGTCAGACCGCATAACCATAAAGGAGATATCGGATATGATCACGGTGCTCTCGAAACTCATAAACGACGCGAGGTACGCATCAAAACCGCGGGTACTTCTGGAACTTGCCATCATAGAAATGTGCGGATAGGAGCATAGGATGTTTACTTATATCAAAGCTAAGACCATAGGCTACGGCATTGAAGCCGCTATGAAAGCTCTCAACGAAGAGGGCATAGTCCAGGAAAGAGAGAACCAGGACAGGGTGGACGTGACCAAAGAGATACAGCTCTGCCTGGACATCGAAGATCCGACGGCGGAACCTGCCATTTCTAGAAGCATAGTCACAGACCTTAAGGGCCTGGCCAAATACGACCACGAATTTCTCGACGGCACAGGCGACAACGACGGATGGGAATATACCTACCACGCTCTCTACAGCAGGTTCTACGACCAGCTCATAGGAGAACTCAAGAGGAACATCCACACAAGAAGGGCATGCATAGCCCTCGGCCAGGGAGATATAAACTTCTCGCCGGATCCTCCGTGCCTTCAGCTCATACTCTTCAACTACGTGAACGGTAAACTGGAGTCCACTATAATCTTCCGTTCCAACGACGGGGTCAAGGCTTTCCCCATGAACATACACGCAACGGAGATGCTCCACCAGAAGGTCGCCGATGAACTCGGGGTCCCCGTAGGGCCTCTCCACTACATAGCCAACAACTTCCATGCCTACAGCAAGGATTTCCATACTCTGGAGAGCTACTGCAAGGTCTTTTCGACCGCTCCCGAGAAGAGGAGGTTCGCCAGCATGGAGGATTTGAAAGAATTCCTCTGATCCGGATAATTTAAATCTTGAATAATGGCTCCTGAAGGTGTAGTATTAACTGCTCCCTGCAGGGGCTGATTTTTTTTTGATTTTTATCAAAAAAACCGTTTGACTTGCACCTTTCCGGGGAGTATCATATTTGAGTATCACTATGCCAAAGTGGGGCATTGTGTATTTTGCTTGTGTGCATAAAACAAGCAGACAGCTTTAGTCGTAAACACGTAAATTTAAAACGGAGGAACATAAAAATGGCAGCAGAAGCAAGAGTAAAGGTCGTTCTCGCATGCACAGAATGCAAGCAGAGAAACTACAATACTACAAAGAACAAGAAGAACGATCCCGATCGTATCGAGCTCAACAAGTATTGCAGGTTCTGCAGAAAGAACACATTACACAGAGAGACTAAGTAGTCAGAGAGGATCAACAGTCATGGCAGCAAATCAGGCAACAGCAAAGAAGGGACTCTTCGCTCGTATCAGAGACTACTTCAAGGGAGTCGTTTCCGAACTCAAGAAGGTATCCTGGCCGACAAAGAAAGATATTTACCGCTACACTGTGGTAGTTATAGCTATCTGCGCGGCATTCGCGGTACTCTTCTGGCTCATCGACACAGGCATACTCGGACTTTTAGGTCTTTTGATGGGTTAAGGAGCAGTTATGTCCGAAGATAAAAACATCGAATTGGAAGAACAATTGAATGACAGCGAGATCGCTCCTTCCGTCGCAGACGAGAAGGATGACGTCCCCGCAGGTTTCTGGCGCAGATACAAAGAGCCGAAATGGTACGTTGTTCACACCTATTCAGGATATGAGAACAAGGTCAAGACCAACCTTGAGAAGCTCGTGGAGAACAGGAACATGCAGGACCTCGTTCTCGAGATCATCGTTCCCACGGAAACGGTAGTCGAGCACAAGGAGACCGGAAACAAGACCAGAGAAAAGAAGATATTCCCCGGTTACGTTCTCGTAAAGATGATAGTCACCAACGAATCCTGGTATCTGGTCCGTAACGCTCAGGGCGTCACGGGTTTCGTAGGCCAAGGCTCGGAACCTATCCCTCTCACAGACGAGGAGATCCGCCGTCTCGGTATAGAGAAGATAGAGATAGAACTCAATATCCATCCGGGAGATATGGTCAAGATCATCGCAGGTCCCTTCAAGGGATTCTCCGGTGTGGTGGAAGAAGTCAACGCCGACAAGCAGACCCTGAAGACCAAGGTCGACATGTTCGGAAGAGCTACTCCCGTGGAACTTGAGTTCATGCAGGTCGATAAACTCAACTAGAGTCTTATCATATTCGAATACTGAAGAAAGGAGAAAAAGATGGCAAAGAAGATTGACGGCTATGTTAAACTTCAGATCCCTGCAGGCGCAGCTAACCCGGCACCTCCGGTCGGCCCGGCTCTGGGACAGAAGCAGGTCAACATTATGGACTTCTGCAAACAGTTTAACGCCAGAACAGCCGATCAGGCCGGAATGATAATCCCTGTGGTTATCACTGTATATGCGGACAGATCCTTCGATTTCGTCTGCAAGACACCGCCGGCGCCTGTCCTTATCAAAAAGGCAGCAGGTATCGAGAAGGCTTCAGGCGAGCCAAACAAGAAGAAGGTTGCCACGATCACTACGGCTCAGGCCAGAGAGATCGCTGAGAAGAAGATGCCCGACCTCAACGCAGCAAACATTGAGACGGCTACATCCATGATCAAGGGAACCGCAAGAAGCATGGGCATACTTGTCCAGGATTAAGAGATGGGAGATCTTTCAAAGATCGTTAGTACCACAAGGAGGTAAATTATGGCCAAACACGGCAAAAAGTATCAGGAGGCTGCCAAACTCGTAAACAGGGCAGAACTCTATGAGATTGACGATGCTTTCGCAACAGTCGTAAAGACTGGCACAGCAAAGTTCGATGAGACCGTCGAAGCTCATTTCAGAATGGGTCTTGACGGAAGACACGCAGATCAGCAGATCAGAGGCGCTATCGTCCTTCCCAACGGCACAGGCAAGTCCGTAAAGGTCCTTGTATTCGCCAAGGGAGAGAAAGCACACGAAGCAGAAGCCGCAGGAGCGGATTTCGTAGGCGCTGAAGAAATGGCTGAAAAGATTCAGAAAGAGAACTGGTTTGACTTCGACGTCGTAGTCGCGACTCCGGATATGATGGGTGTCGTCGGAAGACTGGGAAAGATCCTCGGCCCCAAGGGACTGATGCCTAACCCCAAGTCCGGTACAGTAACTATGGACCTGACAAAAGCTCTCGCAGAGATCAAAGCAGGTAAAGTTGAGTACAGACTCGACAAGACAAACATCGTTCACACACCGATCGGCAAGGTATCCTTCGGACCCGAAAAGCTTGCAGAAAACTATAGGGCTCTCGTGGATGCCATCATCAAAGCTAAGCCGGCAGCAGCAAAGGGACAGTACATCAAGTCCGCATCCATCGCTTGCACGATGGGCCCCGGAATCAAGATCAACCCCCAGAAGCTTATCGGCTAAAGACAAAGCGGCCGAATCGTAACTTAAGATGGAACACAATGCTTAAGACAGCGGGAGGAGATATCCTTAAAACATTATCCCGCCGAGGTACGATTCATAAAAAGCTTTTAGTCTAAAGACATTTAAAATAGGAGGGACCGGAAAAGGTCGATCCGGAAAGGAGAAAAATGTCTGTAGAAAGTATCAAGACAAAGTCAGCGATAGTTGAAGAGATCAAGTCCAAACTCGACGGAGCCGAATCCGTAGTCGTTATCGACTATATCGGAACCACAGTTGAGCAGGCGACAGCCATGAGGGCAAAGCTCCGCGAAGCTGACGTAGATTACACAGTTTACAAAAACACAATGATCGCAAGAGCAGTCGAGGGAACAGCTTTCGAAGGTCTCAAGGACCACCTCGAAGGACCCAGCGCCCTGGCGATCTCAAAGTCCGACGCAGTTGCACCGGCAAGAGTCATAAACAGCGCTATAAAGGAATACAGCAAGATGGCCTTCAAGGCAGGATATGTCGAAGGAGTATTCTATGACGCAGAAGGCCTTGCTCAGATAGCCAACATCCCGAGCAGAGACGAGCTCGTGGCAAAGTTCATGGGAAGCATCCAGAGCCCGGTTGGCAAGTTCGTAAGAACTCTGGCAGCTATAGCGGAAGCAAAAGCATAATAGTTCATAAGATTAGATATTAAACAGGAGTAAAAAAATGACTAAAGAAGAAATTATAGAAGCTATAAAGGGAATGACAGTTCTCGAGCTCAACGAACTCGTTAAGGCTTGCGAAGAAGAATTCGGCGTATCCGCAGCAGCACCCGTAGCAGTTGCAGCAGCAGGCGGCGAAGCAGCAGCAGAGACAAAGGACAGCTTCGATGTTGTTCTTGCAGAAGTAGGCGCAGAAAAGATCAAGGTCATCAAGGTCGTTCGCGAACTCACAGGACTCGGACTCAAGGAAGCCAAGGACCTCGTAGACGCAGCACCGAAGGCTGTCAAGGAAGGTTGCGGACAGGAAGAAGCAAACCAGATCAAGGCTGCTCTCGAAGAAGTCGGCGCAAAGGTCGAACTCAAGTAGTTTTTACACAATTACATACTAAAAGGGTTGCCCCGGCGGGTAACCCTTTTAGTGCTTTTCTTTGAACAGGATTTTCGGCACCTGCCTAAAAACGCCGAGAATCGTTAGTTTTTCAATAGATTAGAGATTTTTAAGGGAGGAAATTTAATGCCTCATGCCATAAAAGTAGGCAAGAAGGAACGTCAGACCTTCTCAAAGATCGATGCCGTACTGCCGATGCCGAACCTCATCGCGATCCAGAGAGATTCCTATGACTGGTTCATCAACGAAGGACTCGCTGAAGTGTTCGAGGACATCAGTCCCATTAGAGATTATGCTGACAATCTTGCTTTAGAATTTGTGGACCACTCCATTTCCAGTGAGACGAAGTACAGCCAGGAAGAATGCAAGGAAAGAGACGCAACCTATGCGGCTCCCCTTAAAGTGCGCGTTCGTCTCATCAATCAGGAGACCGGCGAAGTAAAAGAACAGGAAGTCTTTATGGGTGATTTCCCCGTAATGACCGAAAAGGGTACTTTTATCTACAACGGAGCCGAAAGAGCTGTGGTCACCCAGCTCGTGCGTTCCCCCGGTCCGTATTTCGACGTCAGCGTCGATAAATCGAACACCAAACTGTTTGCATCCACGATCATACCCAACCGCGGAGCATGGCTCGAATATGAGACCGACGCAGGGCTTTCCCTGTCGGTACGTGTCGACAGGACCAGAAAGCTCCCGATCACGGCTCTTCTCAGAGCGCTCTCATACAGAGGCGTAAACGAAAAGGTCGAGTCCGAAAAACGCAAGAACCCGGGTGCAAGCGAAGAAGATCTCCGCAAGAAAGTAAGAAGATACGGAGAATTCAAGACTTCCGTCGCAGCGGAATTCTATGAGGGCACCAATGCCGAGATCCTGAAGGTCTTCGGCGACGACGACCGTCTTGCTCTTACCCTCGCAAAGGATTCCACACACAACTTTGACGAAGGTCTCAAGGAAATATACAGGAAATTAAGACCCGGCGAGCCCGCTACATTCGAAAGCTCCTATGATCTCATAGAAGCTCTGTTCTTCGATGCCAAGCGTTACGACCTCGCCAAGGTGGGTCGTTACAAATACAACAAGAAACTCGGTCTCAGAGACCGTATCGCAGGCTGCGTGCTCGCGGAAGACGTTGTCGATCCCAATACCGGAGAGATCATCGGCGAAAAGGGTCAGCATCTTGACAGAGAACAGGCTCTCGTCATCCAGAATTCCGGCGTTGAATACGTATACGTCGAGAGCAAGGTCACCGAAGGAAAAGCGGTAAAGGTCATCGGAAACAACTTCGTGGAACTCAAGCTCTACGTCGACTTCGATCCGGAAGCCTACAGGCTGCCTGACGCCGTGTTCTTCCCTGCGTTCAAGGCCCTTTCCGAGCAGTATTACGCAGACAACAAGGTCGCTAAGAAGCTCACCAAGGAAAAGAAGGAAGAAGAGAACAAGAAGTTCGCGGAATTCCTCTATGCCCACAAGAACGAGCTTTCTCCAAAGCACATCATATTCGACGACATCATCGCTTCCATCAGCTATTACTTCGGTCTCATCGAAGGAATAGGGCAGACAGACGATATAGACCACCTGGGCAACAGAAGGCTCAGGACCGTTGGCGAACTGCTTCAGAATCAGTTCAGGATCGGTCTTGCCAGGATGGAAAGGGTCGTCAAGGAAAGAATGACCATTCAGGACACCGAGGCCACCACGCCTCAGAATCTGATCAACATACGCCCCGTGACTGCGGCTATCAAGGAGTTCTTCGGATCTTCCCAGCTGTCACAGTTCATGGACCAGACCAACCCTCTGGCAGAGCTTACTCACAAGAGAAGACTCTCAGCCCTTGGTCCCGGCGGACTTTCAAGAGAAAGAGCCGGATTCGAGGTCAGAGACGTACACCATTCCCATTACGGACGTATGTGCCCCATAGAGACTCCTGAAGGTCCGAACATCGGACTTATCGGATCCCTCACCACCTACGGCGTGATCAACAAGTACGGATTCATCGAAACTCCTTACAGAAAAGTGATCAAGCCGGAAGGCATAGTCACAAAGGACATCGATTACCTCGTAGCAGACGAAGAGGAACACCTCATCATCGCTCAGGCCAACGAGCCTCTCGATGAAGAAGGAAGATTCGTCAACCAGAAGGTCCTCGCAAGAGGAGAACTGGGCGAGATCGACCTCTATCCGAGAGAAGCCGTCGACTACATGGACGTTTCCCCGAGACAGGTAGTTTCCATCGCAACAGCGATGATACCCTTCCTTGAGAACGACGACGCGAACCGTGCTCTCATGGGTTCCAACATGCAGCGTCAGGCAGTGCCTCTCCTCGTTTCCGAAGCTCCCTTCGTAGGAACGGGCGTCGAATACGACGCAGCCAGAGACTCCGGAGTCTGCGTGCTCGCAAAGAACGCCGGCGTGGTCGAATTCGTCGACGCTACCAGGATCGTGATACGCACCGACGACGGAGACAGAGACGAATACAAGCTTCTCAAGTACAAGCGCTCCAACCAGGGCACCTGCATCAACCAGAAGCCCATAGTCTCCCACGGAGAAAAGATCGAAAAGGGCGAAGTCATAGCGGACGGACCCTGCACAGATATGGGAGAGATATCCCTCGGAAAGAACCTTCTCATAGGCTTCATGACCTGGGAAGGATACAACTACGAGGACGCCGTCATCCTCAATGAGAGACTCATCATGGACGACGTGCTCACATCCATCCATATCGAGGAATACGAATCAGAGGCAAGAGACACCAAGCTCGGTCCCGAAGAGATCACCAGAGACATACCCAACGTCAGCGAAGACGCTCTCAAGGATCTGGACGAGGAAGGTATCATCAGAATAGGCGCCGAAGTCGATTCCACAGATATACTGGTCGGAAAAGTAACTCCGAAGGGAGAGACAGAGCTCACTCCCGAAGAGAGGCTCCTCCGCGCAATATTCGGAGAGAAGGCCAGAGAAGTAAGGGATACATCCCTCAGAGTTCCCCACGGCGAGACCGGTATCGTAGTCGATATCAAGGTATTCACCAGAGAGAACGGCGACGAGCTTTCACCGGGAGTCAACAAACTCGTAAGAGTATATATAGCTACAAAGAGAAAGATCCAGGTCGGAGACAAGATGGCAGGACGCCACGGAAACAAGGGCGTTATCTCCAGAGTCAACCCCATAGAGGATATGCCTTTCATGGACGACGGTACTCCGCTCCAGGTCATGCTCAACCCCCTTGGCGTACCTTCCCGTATGAACATAGGACAGGTACTCGAAGTACACTTGGGCCTTGCGGCATCCCGCAGAGGATGGTACGTATCCACCCCGGTATTCGACGGAGCCAAGGAAAGCGACATAAGAGAGCTGCTCAAGGAAGAGGGTCTTCCCGAATCCGGAAAGCTCATGCTCCGTGACGGACGTACGGGCGACTACTTCGACAAGCCCATCACCGTCGGTTACATGTACATGCTCAAACTCCACCATCTGGTAGACGACAAGATCCACGCCAGATCCACGGGTCCGTACTCACTGGTAACTCAGCAGCCCTTAGGCGGCAAAGCCCAGTTCGGCGGACAGCGTTTCGGAGAAATGGAAGTCTGGGCCCTCGAGGCCTACGGCGCCGCATATACGCTGCAGGAGATCCTTACGGTCAAGTCCGACGACGTGATCGGAAGAGTCAAGACCTACGAAGCTATCGTGAAGGACGAGAACATACCGGAACCCGGTATCCCCGAATCCTTCAAGGTACTCATCAAGGAGATGCAGTCGCTGGCTCTCGACGTCAAGGTGCTCGACGAGAACGATCAGGAGATCGAGCTCAAGGATACCTCCGAACTCGACGGAGCTACCAGCTTCAACGCCATCGAATTCGAAGACAGAAGAGGAAACTTCTTCGACGACGATTTCGCATCGGCAGGCTTCGGCATGGTTTCTTCCGAGGGCGAGGAACTCGATTCATACACAGATCCGCTTTACGATATCAACGCGGGCGAAGAAGAAGAGGATTTCCCGGGAGGTGACGAATAATATGGAACTTACCAATTTTGAATCACTGCAAATAGGACTTGCTTCCACAGAAAAAATATTATCATGGTCCCACGGCGAGGTAACGAAGCCTGAGACTATAAACTACCGCACGCTGAAGCCCGAAAGAGACGGACTTTTCTGCGAGCGTATCTTCGGACCTACGAAGGACTGGGAATGCCACTGCGGTAAATACAAGAGAATACGTTACAAGGGCATAGTATGCGACCGCTGCGGCGTCGAGATCACCAAGTCCAAGGTAAGAAGAGAGAGAATGGGACACATAGTGCTTGCCACTCCCGTATCCCACATCTGGTACTTCAAAGGCATACCCAGCAGGATAGGTCTCGTACTTGACATGTCGCCGAGAACTCTTGAAAAGATCCTCTACTTTGCGAACTATGTAGTCACTGATCCCGGAGATACGGATCTCCACTACATGGAAGTGCTCACAGAGCAGCAGTACAGGGAAAAGAGAGACGAGTTCGGAAACGCCTTCAAAGCCGGAATGGGCGGCGAAGCCGTAAGAGAACTCCTCAAGGCCATCGACCTGGATGAAGTCGCGGAGAATCTGAGAACACAGATGCGCGAGAGCCAGGGTCAGAAAAAGGTCAAGATAGTAAGAAGACTCGAAGTCATAGAGGCACTCAGAACCGCAGGCAACCGTCCCGAGTGGATGGTCCTCGAAGTAGTTCCGGTCATTCCTCCCGATCTTCGCCCCATGGTCCAGCTGGACGGCGGCAGATTTGCGACATCGGATCTCAACGACCTTTACAGAAGAGTAATAAACAGAAACAACAGACTCAAAAAGCTTCTTGAGATAGGCGCACCCGACATCATCGTCAGAAACGAGAAGAGGATGCTTCAGGAATCCGTAGACGCCCTCATCGATAACGGCAGAAGAGGCCGTTCGGTAACGGGCCCCGGCGGAAGACCTCTGAAGTCTCTCTCCGACATGCTCAAGGGTAAGCAGGGAAGGTTCCGTCAGAACCTCCTCGGAAAACGTGTCGACTATTCAGGACGTTCCGTAATCGTAGTAGGACCTGAACTCAAGTTCTATCAGTGCGGACTTCCTAAGAAGATGGCTCTCGAACTCTTCAAGCCCTTCATCATGAAGGAACTTGTAAAGAACGGACAGGCTCACAACATCAAGAGCGCAAAGAGAATGGTAGAAAAGGTCCGCCCGGAGGTCTGGGATGTACTCGATTACATCATCAAGGATCACCCGGTGCTCCTCAACCGTGCTCCTACGCTCCACAGGCTTGGTATCCAGGCCTTCGAACCGGTCCTGGTAGAGGGCAAAGCCATCAAGCTCCATCCGCTGGTTTGTACGCCGTACAACGCCGACTTCGACGGAGACCAGATGGCCGTTCACGTACCGCTTTCAGTAGAAGCTCAGGCAGAAGCGAGATTCCTTATGCTCTCTGTCAACAACCTGCTTGCACCTAAGGACGGATCTCCTATCAATACTCCTACCCAGGACATGATACTCGGATCCTACTACCTTACTCATCCGGGCAGCGACAACAGAGACACCGAGCTCGAGAAGGGCGACGGTATGGTATTCTGCGACGACGCCGAAATGATGATGGCATACCAGACCGGCAAGGTCGGTACCCACGCCAGAGTCAAGGTCTTAAGAAAGCTCGACGAGAACGATCCGGGACAGCTTGTCGAATCCACTGTCGGAAGATTCATCTTCAACGAAGGTATCCCTCAGGATCTGGGATTCGTTGACAGAGAAAAAGACAAGTACGGACTCGAGATAGACTTCCTCGTAAAGAAGGGAGACCTGACAAAGATCATTGCCAAGTGCTTCAAGGCCCACGGTAATACCGAGACCGCAGAAGTGCTCGATCACATCAAGAGCACCGGTTATCACTACTCAACGCAGGCAGCTACGACCATTTCCGTAAGCGACATGATCATGCCTGAGAACAAGCAGGCGATAATCGACGAAGCTCAAGCTGTGGTAGATAAATATGAAGCCGCGTACAGACGCGGACTCATGAGCGATTCCGAGAGATACGAAAAAGTACTCCAGATCTGGCACAAAGCCACCGACGACGTGGCCGACGCTCTTATGGACGCTCTGCCTCATGACAACAACCTGTTCATTATGGCAGACTCCGGAGCCCGTGGTTCCAAGCAGCAGATCAAACAGATAGGCGGTATGAGAGGACTTATGGCCAACGCCACAGGTAAGACCATAGAAGTCCCGATCACCGCAAACTTCAGAGAAGGCCTTTCCATAATGGAATACTTCCTCTCCTCCAACGGCGCCCGTAAGGGTCTTGCCGATACGGCTCTCCGTACGGCAGACTCCGGATACCTCACAAGAAGACTTGTAGACGTATCCCACAACGCCATCATCAGGGAAGAGGACTGCGGTACCAACGAAGGTATCGAAGTAAGGGCATTCGTAGAAGGCAAGGAAATGATCGAGCCTCTCAAGCTCAGAGTAGTAGGAAGAACTGCTCTCATAGACGTGGTAGACCCCAAGACAGGCGAAGTCATCGTAGCCGCCGGAGAGGAGATCTCCGACTCCCAGGCTCAGGCCATAGAAGATGCAGGCATCGAAGCCGTAAGCATCAGATCGGTCATGACCTGCAAGTGCGAGACAGGCGTATGCGCCAAGTGCTACGGCAGGAACCTTGCCACCGGAAGACACGTCAACATCGGAGAAGCTGTCGGTATCATAGCGGCTCAGTCCATAGGAGAGCCGGGTACTCAGCTCACCATGAGAACATTCCATACGGGCGGCGTTGCCGGAGGATCCTCCGGAGACATTACCCAGGGTCTTCCCAGAGTCGAAGAGCTTTTCGAAGCCAGAAAGCCTAAGGGAATCGCGGAGATCTGCGAAGAGGACGGTACGGTCGTTTCCATCTCCACGAGAACGGACAACAAGACAGAAGTCGTCGTCCGCGGAGAAAGCGAGAGAAAGTACATCGTTCCTTACGGAGCGAGACTTAAAGTTTCCGAAGGCAGCCAGGTAAGCGCAGGCGAAGGCATCACCCAGGGACCGCTCGATCCTCACGATATCATGAGGATAAAGGGCGTAGGCGGAGTATACCAGTACCTCCTCAAGGAAGTACAGAGAGTATACAAGATGCAGGGTGTAGATATCTCCGACAAACACATCGAAGTTATCGTAAGCCAGATGCTTTCCAAGTACAAAGTAGAAGATCCGGGTGACACGAAGCTCCTTCCGGGCGGACAGTACAGCCTCTTCGAAGTACAGAAAGCAAACGCTGCTCTTGAAGAAGGTCAGATCCCCGCGGAAGCCGAGAGACTGCTTCTCGGTATCACAAAGGCAAGTCTTGCGACAACGTCCTTCCTCTCAGCCGCATCCTTCCAGGAGACGACGAGAGTGCTCACGGATGCAGCCATCAAGGGAAAGACCGACAGGCTCCTGGGACTCAAGGAGAACGTAATCATAGGAAAACTCATCCCTGCAGGAACGGGTATGAAGCTCTACAGGAGCGTAGACGTGGATTACGGCGCCAACACCGAATTCATGGAGACCTACAGCAAGGATGCCGAAGACGAAAACTATGATGAATTCGAAGCTCCGGAAGAAGAGCAGGACGTCTACGACCAGCAGCTTTCAGAGGAGGCCTATGCCGAGGAAATCCAAGGCTTCGGAGACTCTGAAGACGAATAAAATTTATTGACATATTCAGGAGCAATATGATATATTGCTCCTGTTGTGCCGTTTTCAATCGGCCTGATTTTTCGGGCCGATAGGAATATATAAAAATATTTGAAGAAAGGAGAAAAATTAATGCCAACCATTAACCAATTGGTTAGACAGGGTAGGACCCAAGCCGAGTACAAGAGCAATTCACCGGCACTTTTAAAGGGAATGAACTCTCTCAAGAGAGTAGCTACAGATCAGAACTCTCCCCAGAAGCGCGGAGTATGCACATCTGTTAAGACTGTTACCCCTAAGAAGCCGAATTCTGCACTTCGTAAAGTAGCTCGTGTCCGTTTAACGAACGGCCTCGAAGTAACTGCTTATATCCCGGGCGAAGGTCATAACCTTCAGGAGCACAGTGTTGTTCTTATCAGAGGCGGCCGTGTAAAGGATCTGCCTGGCGTAAGATACCACATCGTAAGAGGTACGCTCGATACAGCCGGCGTTGCAAACCGCGGACAGGCAAGATCGAAGTACGGTGCAAAGAGACCTAAAGCAAAGAAGTAAAAGTCTCAAAAGAAAGTTATAACTGAAACTATCGGGATCAAAGGGCCCATTATATATATAGATATGGGCGCCGCAGTATACTTTAGTGATACTGAGTACCGATGAAATGTTCTGAATGAACAAGGAGGGAAAAGAAGTGCCTAGAAGAGGTAACACACCGAAGCGCGAAGTTCTTCCGGATCCTGTTTACGGCAATGTTGTTGTTGCTAAGCTCATCAACAGCATCATGCTCGACGGAAAGAAAGGCGTAGCACAGAAGATCGTCTACGATGCTTTCGACCAGATCAAGGAAACTACCGGAGAAGAACCTATCGAAGTCTTCGAAAAAGCAATGGCCAACATCATGCCTCAGGTTGAGGTCAAGGCCAGAAGGATCGGTGGTGCAAACTACCAGGTCCCAATCGAAGTAAGACCTGAAAGACGCCAGACACTGGGTCTGAGATGGCTTACACAGTTCACAAGAGCAAGATCTGAAAGAACTATGTCTGAAAGACTTGCAAAGGAATTGATGGACGCTGCCAACGGAGCTGGCGCATCCGTCAAGAAGAAGGAAGACACCCACAGAATGGCAGAAGCTAACAGAGCATTCGCTCACTACCGCTTCTAATTAAGAGGAAAAGATGCCAAGACAATTTACACTCGAAAATACTAGAAATATCGGGATCATGGCTCACATCGATGCCGGTAAGACTACTACGACTGAGCGTATTCTTTTCTACACCGGAAAGACCCATAAGATCGGAGAGACCCACGACGGTACCGCCACTATGGACTGGATGGAGCAGGAACAAGAGCGTGGTATTACCATTACCTCTGCAGCCACAACGTGCCAGTGGAAAAACACAAGGATCAATATCATCGACACCCCGGGCCATGTGGATTTCACCGTTGAAGTAGAGAGATCTTTAAGAGTACTCGACGGAGCGGTCACAGTCCTGTGCGCCAAGGGCGGAGTCGAGCCTCAGTCGGAAACGGTCTGGAGACAGGCAGAAAAATACGGAGTCCCGAGAATGATCTTCATCAACAAGATGGATATCATGGGAGCCAACTTTTATCATGTCCTCGATATGATCAAGGACAGACTTCATGCCCCTGCAGTAGCCGTACAACTGCCAATCGGGGCCGAGGCAGACTTCAAAGGTGAGATAGATCTTATCAAGATGAAGGCTGAGATCTATGAGGACGATCTGGGTACGGTCATAGACGAATCCGATATCCCTGCTGATATGTTGGATCAGGCCAACGAGTACAGGGATAAACTCCTGGATTTCGTCGCAGGATACGATGAAGACCTTATGGTCAAATATCTTGAAGGGGAAGAGATCAGCGAAAGCGAGATCAAGACAGTTCTCCGCAAGATGACCGTAGCCGGCGAAGCCGTTCCCGTTCTTTGCGGTTCTGCCTACAAGAACAAAGGAGTCCAGCTGCTGCTCGACGGTATAGTTGACTACATGCCCTCTCCCGTAGACATCCCCGCGATCAAGGGTATCGTGCCTAAATTGGAAAAGGAAGAAGAGAGACATCCCAGCGATAAGGAACCGTTCTCCGCTCTTGCATTCAAGATCATGGCGGATCCTTTCGTAGGTAAGCTCGCATTCTTCAGAGTATATTCGGGATCGCTCGAAACAGGTTCATACGTTTACAACTCCGTAAAGGGCAAAAAGGAACGTATGGGACGTATACTGCAGATGCACGCAAACCACAGAGAAGAGATCGATGCGGTCTATGCGGGCGACATCGCAGCCGTAGTTGGTCTTAAGGATACGACTACAGGAGATACGCTCTGCGACGAGAAGCACCCGATCATACTCGAATCCATGGAATTCCCCGATCCGGTAATACAGATAGCCATAGAGCCCAAGACCAAGGCCGGTCTCGAAAAGATGGGCATAGCCCTTGCAAAACTTGCAGAGGAAGACCCCACCTTCAAGACGTATACCGACCCTGAAACAGGACAGACCATCATAGCCGGTATGGGAGAACTCCACCTGGAGATCATCGTAGACAGACTCCTCCGTGAATTCAAGGTCGAAGCTAACGTAGGTAAGCCTCAGGTTTCCTACAAGGAGACCATCACTCAGGAAGCTGTCGAAGAGTACAGATACGTCAAGCAGTCCGGAGGACACGGCCAGTACGGCCACGTCAAGATCCGCATCTACCCCAGAGAAAAAGGATCCGGATACGAATTCGTCAACAAGATCGTCGGAGGAGTCATTCCCAAGGAATACATACCCAAGATCGACGAAGGTATCCAGGAAGCCATGCAGAACGGGCCTCTGGCCGGTTACCAGGTGGTGGATATGGGAGTGGAGCTGTTCGACGGTTCCTATCACGAAGTCGACTCATCTGAAATGGCGTTCAAGATCGCCGCATCCATGGCCTTCAGAGAAGCAGCAAAGAAAGCTGCACCCATACTGCTCGAGCCTATCTTCAAAGTTGAAGTCACGGCTCCCGAGGAATACATGGGAGACGTAATAGGCGACCTGAGCTCCAGAAGAGGCCGCATCGAGGGAACAGACATGTTCAACGGTGCAGTCAGCGTACACGCAATGGTACCGCTTTCCGAGATGTTCGGATACGCAACGGATCTTCGTTCGAAGACCCAGGGCCGCGGCAACTACGTGATGCAGATGGATCATTTCGACAAACTGCCTGATTCAATGGTAGATAAAATCAATAAGTAAGCAATTCATCTTGAAATGCTCGGGAATTTATGCTTTAATAAATTGTTTGAAAGGGCCGAGCACTCAAGTTGATAGCACGGCATAAGTAATTAAGGAGATTTATAAAATGGCAAAAGAAAAATTCGAAAGAACCAAGCCACATGTAAACATCGGTACCATCGGACACATCGACCATGGTAAGACAACTCTTACAGCGGCTATCACCAAGGTTCTCGCAAAGAGACTTCCTTCCGCAACGAACCAGATCGTTGACTTCGCAAACATCGATAAGGCTCCGGAAGAAAGAGAAAGAGGAATCACCATCAACACAGCTCACGTTGAGTATGAGACCGAAAAGAGACACTACGCTCACGTAGACTGCCCGGGCCACGCTGACTATGTTAAGAACATGATCACCGGTGCTGCACAGATGGATGGAGCTATCCTCGTAGTAGCAGCAACAGACGGACCGATGCCCCAGACAAGAGAGCACATCCTTCTGTCCAGACAGGTAGGCGTACCTTATATCGTAGTATTCATGAACAAGTGCGACATGGTAGACGATGAAGAACTTCTCGACCTCGTTGAAATGGAGATCAGAGACCTTCTGTCCTTCTACGAATTCCCCGGAGATGATATTCCTATCATCAGAGGATCCGCTCTTATGGCTCTTGAAGATCCTGACAGCGAATGGGGAGATAAAGTTATGGAACTCCTCGACGCAGTCGACACATATATTCCTGAACCGGACCGTCCGACAGACCTCCCGTTCCTTATGCCTGTTGAAGACGTATTCACGATCACCGGTCGTGGAACAGTTGCTACAGGAAGAGTTGAACGTGGCGTCGTAAAGATGGGCGACACAGTCGAAATCGTTGGACTTTCCGATGAGAAGAGAAGCACAGTTGTAACAGGTGTTGAGATGTTCAGAAAGCTCCTCGACCAGGGCGAAGCTGGGGACAACATCGGTGTTCTTCTCCGTGGCGTACAGAGAAACGACATCGGAAGCGGAGTCGCCCGAGTACTTTCCGAAAACAGGGATATCATAAAGGCTCATGCGCTTGATGATATCGAGCT
>JAFRIQ010000034.1 GCA_017432725.1 Bacillota bacterium | reverse complement strand
TTGAACTCGGGATGGTACTGCACTCCTACAAAGAAGGGCATGTCGCTTATTTCAACCGTTTCCACAAGTCTTCCGTCAGGAGAAAGGCCGGAGATCCTGAGGCCTGCTTTTTCGAAAGCTTCCCTGTAATCGTTGTTGTATTCGTAGCGGTGACGGTGCCTTTCGGAAATCTCTTCCTCTCCGTAGCAGCGTTCCATGGTCGTTCCGGGTACGATCCTGCAAGGGTAGGCGCCGAGCCTTAAGGTACCGCCTTTATCTATCTCATCGCTCTGGCCGGGCATAAAGTCTATGACCTTGTGCGCAGAGCCCGGATCGAATTCTCCAGAGTTGGCGTCCTTTATCCCAAGAACGTTTCTTGCGAACTCTATGACCTCTATCTGCATTCCGAGGCATATGCCGAAATATGGGATACTGTTTTCCCTCGCATACTTCGCAGCGACTATCATGCCTTCTATGCCTCTGTCTCCGAAGCCTCCCGGCACTATTATCCCGTCATAGCCGGAGAGCATCTCCGTAGCGTTATCTTCCGTTATTTCCTCCGAATCTATCCAGCCTATCTCCACATTCGTGCGTAGCCAGTAACCTGCATGGTGCAGAGCCTCAGCGACCGACAGATATGCATCGTGGAGCTGTACGTATTTGCCTACCAGAGCTATCCTGACGGTTCCTTCCGCCGCCTTTATATTCTCTATCATCGCCCTCCAGGTCCTGAGATGGGGCTCTTCCGTTTCCAGATTCAGCTCTCTGCATATGACTCTGGCAAGGCCCTTTTCCTCGAGGGCGAGAGGTGCCTCGTAGAGTATGGGCAGGGTCAGGTTTTCGATGACACAGTCGGGTTTGACATTGCAGAAATCCGCTATTTTCTTGAATATGGTTTCGTCAGTAATGGGCTCATCGCATCTGAGCACGATGACGTCCGGGCTTATGCCCATGCCCTGAAGCTCTTTGACGGAGTGCTGAGTAGGCTTTGATTTGTGTTCACCCGAAGCCTTCAGATAGGGCACCAGAGTCACGTGGACGTAGAGGCAGTTCTCTCTCCCCACTTCGTAGCCTATCTGTCTTATGGCTTCAATGAAGGGCTGGGATTCTATATCTCCTATAGTTCCGCCTATCTCGGTTATAACAACGTCGGCGTCTGTCTCCGTGCCTACTCTGTATATGAAGTGTTTTATCTCGTCTGTGATATGCGGAATAGTCTGCACGGTCTTACCAAGATAATCGCCTTTTCTTTCCTTCATTATGACGTTGCTGTAGACTTTTCCCGTGGTCAGATTCGAGAAGCGGTTCAGATCCTCGTTTATGAATCTCTCATAGTGCCCCAGATCAAGATCCGTTTCGGCGCCGTCCTCGGTAACGTAGACTTCTCCGTGCTGATAGGGGCTCATGGTCCCCGGATCCACGTTTATATACGGATCCAGCTTCTGGGCAGCCACCTTGAGTCTTCTTGCTTTCAGCAGCCTTCCTATGGAAGCAGCTGTGATCCCTTTGCCAAGGCCTGATACGACGCCTCCGGTCACGAATATGTATTTAGTCATTTTCAGCAGCCTTCCTTTCCTGTCAGTCCACCATGTATATCCATCCGGCAGGAGCTTCGATGCGTCCCATCTGTATGCCGGTAAGAGTATCGTACAGTTTCTGAGTTATTTCTCCGGACTTTTTAAGACCCGAAGGGAGTTTGATGATCTTGTCTCCGTAGGTGATGCTTCCCACGGGTGATATGACTGCAGCGGTGCCGCAGAGGCCTGCTTCGTCGAAATCGTCAAGTTCGTCAACGGCTATCCTTCTTTCCTCAACCTTTATGCCCAGATATTCGCTCGCGACCGCGAGCATGGATCTTCTGGTAATGGAGGGAAGTATGGAATCGGATTTCGGCGTTATGATCCTCTTGTCTTTTGTAACGAAGAATATGTTTGCCCCGCCGGTCTCCTCGATGAAGTTTCTTCCTGCAGGATCCAGGTAGAGGTTTTCATCGTAGCCGAGCCTGTGGGCTTCGTCTATGGCAAAAAGGCTCATGGCGTAGTTAAGACCTGCCTTTACTCCTCCTGTGCCCTTTGGAGCCGCCCTGTCCATATCGCAGATACGGAGGTTAAGAGGTCTCGATTCACCCTTGAAGTAGGGGCCGACAGGGGAAGCGAAAATACGGAATTCATATTCCGTTGCCGGTTTGACGCCCAGCACCGGGTCGCTGCCGAACATGTAAGGTCTTAAGTAAAGAGATGCGTTTGTCCCGAAGGGCGGCACGTATTCTTTGTTTGCCAGGACCACGCTTCTTACGGCATCCAGGAAGCGTTCCTTCGGAAATACCGGCATGCACATCCTTTTGCAGGACGCCGTCATCCTGTCCGCATTGAGGTCCGGACGGAATATGACTATCCTGCCGTCTTCGGCAGTGTACGCCTTCATTCCTTCGAACACGTTCTGAGAATACTGGAGCACGCAGGCGCTTTCATTTATGATCACGTTCTCTTCTGTACTCAGTTCTCCTGCGTCCCATTTACCGTCTTTGTATCTTGCAATGAAGCGGTAGGGTGTCTTCATGTATGCGAAGCCCAGGTTTGACCAATCGATATCCATGAGTTTTTCTCCTAAAAAGCAAAAAAAGCCAGCCGCCGGGCCCCATTGCCCAAACGGTCAACTTTTTCTCAACACTGTTAATATATTCTCAGCCTGAAAACTTGTCAATACTTTTTACAGAGACCTGAGTGTGTGGTATCATTGTTGGTATTGATGAATATATATTCACTGCGAAGGAGAAAGAGCAATGAAATATACAAAAGAAGAAGTAATACAGTATGTTGAAGAGGAAAACGTGAGGTTCATACGCCTTGCTTTTTGCGACGTTTTCGGAGAGCAGAGAAACATAGCTATAATGCCTTCTGAGCTAAGGAGAGCCTTTGATTACGGCATAGCGATCGATGCTTCCGCCATAGGAAGTTTCGGAATGCCTGTAAAAAAGGATCTATTCCTTCATCCCGATCCCTCCACTCTCTGCGGTCTTCCCTGGAGATCGGAAAGCGGAAAGGTAGAGAGGATGCTTTGCGATATATCTTATGCAGACGGAACTCCCTTCGAGGCAGACTGCAGAAGAATACTTAAAGAGAGCATAGAAAAGGCGCAGCTGAAAGGTCTTCGTTTCGATATCGGGCCGGCGCTGGAGTTTTACGTATTCAAAGCGGATGAAGACGGAAAAAATACCGGCGTGCCCTGCGACGGAGCGGGATATATGGATACGGCACCTCTTGACAGGGGAGAGAACTTAAGAAGGGAGATATGTATTACTCTGGAGGAAATGGGTATACAGCCCGAATATTCCTACCATGAGTCGGGTCCCGGACAGAACAGCATAGCTTTCAGATACTCCGATCCCCTTACCGCAGCGGACAACGATATCACTTTCAAATTCGTGGTGAGGAGCATCGCGGCAAGGAACGGTCTTTTTGCCGATTTCGGGCCCAAGCCCATCCCAGGTCTGCCGGGAAACGGTATGCACATAAACTACTCGGTGAATGACAAAAAAGACAGTGAACTCCTCTCGCAGGTCAATGCGGGTATACTGGATAAGATAAAGGAGATGACCCTTTTCCTCGATCCTTTGGAGGATTCATACAAAAGACTGGGCACTATGAAGGCACCTGGATTCATTTCCTGGTCATCCGAGAACCGGTCTCAGCTCATAAGGATACCGGCAAGCCCCAGAGGATACTACAGGGCAGAGCTCAGATCCGGAGATCCTTCGGCAAATCCGTACCTGGCTTTTTCCCTGCTGATAAATGCGGGTCTTTACGGAATGGAAAACAGGCTGAACCTTCCTAAGAGCAACGATATAGATTTTGATACGGCGGACCCGAAGGATCTCGATGGATTTGACAGACTTCCGGCTACTCTGGACGAGGCAAAAGAACTGGCAAAGGGCAGCGCCTTCATAAAAGAGTGCCTTCCCGAGTGTATCATAAATGCCTTTTTAGAAAGATAGGAGATAAGCTTTGGTATTCAGAGACCGCAGCTACAGCGTACTGCTTGTATGCGGCGAAGGACAATTCAATGCCAAAGTTTCGGATTATCTCCCCTGCAACGAATACTATCCTGTAAGAAAGATACACGGCATAAATGAGGCGAGAAGAGAACTTCTCGACAGGAGCTACGATATAGTGATAGTTAACTGGCCGAGAGATGCCGAGGGCAAGAAACTTGCCGTGGAGACAGCGGAGAAAGGCAGAGGCGCGGTCCTTCTCATGGCAGACCGCAGGGATTACGACGATATATATTTCGACGTAGTCTCTTTCGGCGTGTTCTGTATCCCGAAGCAGATAAACGGTGCGGAGTTCGAAAGGGAGCTTCGTCTCGTCTGTTCGGGTGTCGAGAAGGTATTCGGTGAGCATAAGAAACAGCTGTCAGTAGATGAAAAGATGGCTGAGATAAGGCTCGTCAACAAGGCTAAGTGGGCTCTCATTGAAAAGAAGGGCTTGACGGAAGAGGAAGCCCATAAGTACATCGAAAAATACGCCATGGACGAGCGTATAAGCAAGAGAGAAGCAGCCGAAAGGGTGCTCAAAAACGATTGACAGGCAATATCTGAAGTAGTATAGTCACTGTGTTAAGACAACGACGTCTTCTAATTTGACGTCGCTGTCTTTTTTATTTTTCAAATTGCATTGGCAGAAAAAAGGATACTGCCGGAAAGAAAAAGAGGAAAGAAAAATGATGAACGTACCTGATTATTTCGGATCCCTGGTCTTTGATGACAGGGCCATGAAAGAGCACCTGTCCAAAGACGTCTACAAGTCACTCAAGAAGACGGTGGATCAGGGACAGCAGCTCGACATAGGGGTTGCGAACGCCGTGGCTGCGGCTATGAGAGACTGGGCCGTGGAAAAAGGCGCTACTCACTTCACCCATTGGTTCCAGCCGCTTACGGGCATAACCGCCGAAAAGCACGACGGTTTCATAGCACCCGACGGAAGCGGAGTCATAATGGATTTTTCCGGCAAGGAGCTCATTAAGGGCGAACCGGACGCGTCGAGTTTCCCTTCCGGCGGGCTGAGGGCGACCTTCGAGGCCAGAGGATATACTGCATGGGATCCTACGTCCTATGCGTTCATAAAGGATAAGACCCTTTGCATTCCCACGGCATTCTGTTCCTACAGCGGAGAGGCTCTTGATAAGAAGACTCCTCTTCTCAGGTCCATGGAGGCGGTAAGCCGGGAGTCCGTGAGGATACTCAAGCTGATGGGCATAAGCGAGGTTAAAAGAGTGGTGCCCTGCGTCGGGCCTGAACAGGAATATTTCCTCATAGATAAGGAAGTATTTGAGAAAAGGCCGGATCTGGTCTTTACGGGAAGGACTCTATTCGGAGCGGCAGCTCCCAAAGGACAGGAACTGGACGATCATTATTTCGGAAGCATCAAACCGAGAGTGGCGGAGTTCATGGCCGAGCTCAATGAGGAACTGTGGAAGCACGGAGTCCTTGCAAAAACAGAGCATAACGAAGTTGCGCCTGCCCAGCACGAGCTGGCTCCCATATATACGACAGCTAATATAGCTACCGACCACAACCAGCTGACCATGGAGCTGATGAAAAAGATCGCTCCGAAACACGGAATGGTATGTCTGCTGGCGGAAAAGCCCTTCGCTGGAGTCAACGGTTCCGGAAAACATAACAACTGGTCTCTTTCTACCGATACCGGTATGAATCTTCTGTCTCCCAGCGAAAATCCTGCGGATAACGAGGTATTCCTTCTGTTCCTGGCAGCCGTTATCAAAGCGGTAGATAAGTATCAGGATCTTCTGAGGCTTTCCGTAGCCACGGCCGGAAACGATCACAGGCTCGGGGCCAACGAAGCTCCTCCCGCCATAGTATCGATGTTTGTGGGTGATGAGCTCGAGGAAGTCCTAAAGTCCATAGAATCCTCGAAGCACTACAGCGGAAGCGCGAGAAAAGAAATGGCTCTGGGAGTCACGACTCTTCCCAAGTTCCTGCGCGACAATACGGACAGGAACAGGACTTCGCCCTTCGCGTTTACAGGCAACAAGTTCGAGTTCAGGATGGTGGGATCTTCAGATTCCATTGCCTGTGCAAATATAATGATCAACAGCGCCGTAGCATCAGTGCTCAAAGAATTTGCGGACAAACTCGAAACAGCGGGCGACTTTGACAAGAGCTATCACGACATAATCAAAAAGACCATCAAAGACCACAGGAGGATCATCTTCAACGGCAACGGTTACGACGAGTCCTGGGTAAAGGAAGCGGAGAAAAGAGGTCTTTCCAATCTTCGGACCACTGCAGATGCAATGCCCAGACTTCTCGATAAGAAGAACGCGGATATGCTCAAAGCAATGGGTGTGTTCTCGGATGCAGAACTTGCATCCAGATGCGAGATAATTCTGGATAACTACTGTAAGACCGTTTCCATAGAGGCTCACACCATGCTGTATATGGTAAGAAAGGATATACTTCCGGCTGTTGAAAAGTACATGAGAAGACTTGCGGGATGCATGGCGGAGAAGAAGGGCCTTGGAATAAAGCTGAGCACGAAGTCCGAGGAGGCGGTTTTAAAAAAGCTTTCGAAACTTGCAGACAGCATCATGGATAGTGCAGACGCTCTGGAGAGCGTAAGCGTAAAGAACGCCGGGATGTCCGATGTGCTAAAAAGATCTGCTGACATAAGGGATAAAGTGATACCTGCAATGGAAAGCTTAAGAGAAGCGGTGGACGGCGCAGAGCTCATAACAGCAAAAGAATGCTGGCCGTATCCGGATTACGGCGATCTTCTTTACAGCGTCAAATAGAGGTAAATTTACGGTCCCGGCGGCATAAAGCTGCCGGGACGAGTCATGAATAAAGAAAGCAGGAGCAAAGATATGTCTAATTTAGCAGTAGTAGGGATCAATTGGGGCGATGAAGGAAAGGGCCGTATGGTTGACCTTTTCACAGATCATTACGACGTAGTCGTACGGTATCAGGGAGGAGGCAACGCCGGCCACACCGTGGTCAATGAAAAGGGCAAATTCGCCCTGCATCTTCTTCCTTCTGGAGTGTTCAGAAAAGGAGTGATGAACGTCCTCGGGAACGGGGTCGCTCTCGATCTTGAAAATCTGTGCGCGGAAATAGAAGACCTGAGATCGAGGGGCGTCGATATTTCCCCGGACAACTTAAGGATAAGCGAAAGGGCTTCCATACTGCTTCCCTGTCACAGGGATCTCGACGGGCTGGAAGAAGACAGGCTTGCAGGTCTTAAGTACGGTTCCACGAAGCAGGGAATAGCGCCTTTCTATTCCGACAAATACAGAAAGAAGACCGTAATGGCCGGAGATCTTTTCTATCCTGAAGCTCTGGAGCTTCATGCAAGGGAAGTCCTGGACTGGGAAAACCTCATCCTTAAAAACGTGTACGGACAGGAAGAAATAAGCTTTGACGGATTCATGGAGTATCTAAAGAAATACGGAGATGCTCTTAAGCCGTACATCTGCGACACGTCGGCTCTTCTCTCCGAAGCGGCCGAAAAGGGAAAGAATATAATGTTCGAAGCACAGCTCGGAGCTTTGAGAGACTTGGATATGGGTATTTATCCCTATACGACATCTTCCAATACCCTTGCCGCCTATGCTCCCATAGGAGCCGGCGTTCCAGGTCTTAAGATCGATAAAGTAGTGGGTATAGTAAAGGCCTATTCCTCCTGCGTCGGAGAAGGGCCCTTCGTATCGGAGTGGCTCGGGGCAAACGGAGATGCCTTGAGGGAAGCAGGGGCCGAATACGGAGCAAAAACCGGAAGGGCGAGAAGAGTGGGAGCTTTCGATGCTGTTGCAACACGTTACGGTATAAAAATGCAGGGAGCCACTTCCATAGCTCTTACCAAACTGGATATACTCAGCTATATGCACAGTATCCCCGTATGCACGCAGTACAGCATCGGTGGCAAACTCACGGAGGATTTCCCATATCCTGCAGCTTTGGAAAAAGCAAAACCGGTCTACGAAAATCTTCCGGGCTGGAAATGCGACATATCCTCGGTAAGAAGGTGGGAGGACCTGCCTGAAAACGCAAGGCGCTATGTCGAATATATTGAAAAATCTGTGGGGTGCAGAGTAGAATATATTTCTGTAGGCGCAAGAAGAGAAGAATATATACACAAGGAGATATGATGTACGAAAAGTATGAATCGGCCCTTTCGGGGAGATATGCATCGGAATATATGCTTTCGCTCTTTTCTCAGTATGAAAGAGCCCGCACTTGGAGGCTGCTTTGGGTATCTTTGGCAAAGGCACAGAACAAACTGGGACTTCCGGTTAGCAGTGAGCAGGTCAGGCAGCTGGAAGAGCATACGGATGATATAGATTTTGAATGCATAAAAAACAGGGAGAAAGAGGTCCGTCACGACGTTATGGCGCACATATACGCATACGGAAAAGCAGCGCCGGAAGCAGCCGGCATCATCCACCTGGGAGCCACCAGCTGCTACGTTACGGATAACGCGGATATCATAATATACAGAAAAGCTCTGAACTACATACGTTCGGAGCTTTGCAGCGTTCTTAAAAACCTTTCGGCTTTTGCTTTTGAATATAAAGATCTGCCGTGCCTTGGGTATACCCACTACCAGCCTGCGCAGCTCGTTACCGTGGGGAAAAGAGCGGCTCTTTGGATGCAGGATCTTCTCTCCGACCTTGATGAGATAGATTTCGCCTTGTCTCAGCTCAGGTTCCTTGGGTGCAGAGGCACTACGGGAACTGAAGCCAGCTTTATGGAGCTTTTCGGCGGAGATGAAGCAAAGATAGACGAGATGAACCGTATGATAGCAGGGGATTTCGGATTCGGGGAATGCTTTGCCGTATGCGGTCAGACATACCCCAGAAAAACGGATTCAAGGATACTCAACGCTCTTGCCTCCATAGGCCAGAGCGCGTACAAGATGGCCGGAGACATACGTCTTTTGCAGCATGACAGGCAGCTCGAGGAACCCTTCGAAGAAGATCAGATAGGATCTTCCGCCATGGCTTACAAGAGAAATCCCATGCGCTGCGAGAGAGTGTGCTCTCTGTCGAGGTATCTGATAAACGATGCAGCCAACGCGGCTCAGACTGCAAGTACGCAGTGGCTCGAAAGAACGCTCGACGATTCAGCGAACAGAAGGATATCCATGCCGGAGGCTTTTCTTTGCGCAGACGGAGTATTGAGGCTCCTTTTGAACATTTCCAAAGGCCTTGTGGTGAACAAAAAGATAATAGAGAAAAGCGTCAGGGATTACCTTCCGTTCATCGCTACGGAGAATCTTCTTATGGAAGGTGTCAAAAGAGGCGGAGACAGGCAGAAGCTTCATGAGATCATCAGAGAAGCTTCTATGGCTGCAACTGAAAAGATGAAAAACGGAGAGCCCTTCGACCTTCTTGCGGAGCTGGCCGCGGAGCCCTCTTTCGGAATGTCGAAAGAGGAAATGGAGACTCTTCTGGCACCGGAAAAGTATACCGGACGCTGCAGCAAACAGGTCGAGAGTTTCATAGAGTCAGTTAAAGGAAGATATGAAAATGCGGAAGATATTCCGGACGGTATAGAGCTTTAGATATGGGAAACAAAATATTGGTCCTCGATTTCGGAGGGCAGTACAATCAGCTTATAGCGAGAAGGGTTAGAGAACAGCACGTTTTCGCCGAGGTGGTCTCCTATCGCAGCATCAGCGTTGAGAAGATAAAGAATGAAGGGTATGCAGGGATCATCTTTACCGGAGGCCCGAACAGCGTTTACGACAAGACTTCTCCCCATTTCGATCCGGCTATACTCGATGCCGGCATACCGATACTCGGAATATGCTACGGTCATCAGCTGATGGCATATATGGCCGGCGGCGAGATATGTTCTGCCGGAAATATCAGCGAGTACGGCAAGGTGCTGCTGAAGATGAAAGAAGACAGCCTTCTCACAGGCCAGGTGCCAAAAGAAAGCACAGTCTGGATGAGCCATACGGATTATGTGAAGACGCTGCCTGAAGGATTCAGGATCACGGGAATGACAGATTCGTGTCCTTGCGCGGCAATGGAATGGCCTGAGAAGAAACTCTACGGAGTCCAGTTCCATCCGGAGGTGACTCACAGTGAATACGGGAGCACCATGCTCCGCAACTTCATATTCGACATATGCGGCTGCAAGGCGGACTGGAGGATGGAGAACTACCTTAAAGAGTCTGTGAATGCCATCAGAGAGGAAGTCGGAGACGGCAGAGTCCTCCTTGCCCTTTCCGGCGGGGTGGATTCATCTGTCTGCGCTGCGCTCATAGCGGAAGCAATAGGAAAGAGGCTCACCTGCGTTTTCGTCGATCACGGTATGATGAGAAAAAACGAGGGCGATGAGATAGAAGCGGCTTTTTCCAAATGGGACGTTGATTTCATGAGAGTGGATGCGGGAGAACAGTTCCTTTCAGCCCTCAGGGGAGTCACAGAACCGGAAAAGAAACGTAAGATAATAGGAGAAGAATTCATCAGGGTCTTCAAGCAGGTGGGCAGGAAGATAGGGTCGGTAGATTACCTTGCTCAAGGTACCATATATCCCGACGTCATAGAGTCGGGCCTCGGAGATGCAGCGGTGATCAAGAGTCACCACAACGTAGGAGGCCTTCCTGACCATGTGGATTTCAAGGAGATAATAGAACCCTTGAGGCTTCTTTTCAAAGACGAGGTAAGGCAGCTGGGAAGAGAACTCGGTCTTCCAGATTATCTTACGAGCAGGCAGCCTTTCCCCGGACCGGGTCTTGGCATCAGGGTCATAGGGGAGGTAACAAAGGAGAAACTCGATATCCTCAGAGAAGCGGATGCCATATTCAGGGAGGAAGTGGAGAAAGCAGCATCTAAGGGACTGCTGCCACAGGAAGCCAGTCAGTATTTTGCTGTTCTGACCGATACGAGAAGCGTCGGGGTGATGGGAGATGCCAGGACCTACGGATACACATTGGCCCTAAGATCCGTAACAACCGATGACTTCATGACTGCCGACTGGACCAGGCTTCCGTATGAGGTCCTGGCAAGAGCCGGAAGCCGCATACACAACGAGGTAAGGAGCATAGGAAGGGTTGTATACGATATAACTTCCAAGCCTCCTGCCACGGTAGAGTGGGAATAGTAGCATCAAACCCGTCAGCCCAGTAATTTCAAGGGTCGGCGGGTTTTTGATTGCCTTCGTGGTTGCACTTTGGTTGCAAATCATAAAATAGGGTCTCCCTTTTTATATGAGTATCAAAATGGTATAATATAAAAATATCAGAACGATGCTAAAAGAAAAACTATTCCTTGCTTTATAGTATCTCTGAGTTTTTTTGGTAGGAACCAAAGAGTCTTTTTACATGCATTTTGAAAAACTTTTTCTACATCTAACATTTTGTGCTCCCTCAAATTTTGAAAGTATCAAGATATTCACCTATGGCTTGTACATTTTCCTTCTTTGCATCGCCTGGTGACAGCAAAGCACGTCTGAAAGATATAGCCATGTGTTTGTTTCCAACGCTATCGATAAGTTCTTTTGCGGCATCTACCGCACTATTGGTGTTTCCATTCATGAGTACTTCATTTTTTATTCCATAAATAACTGCAAACTTATGATTCAACAGATTATTCACATATTGAGGGTCATCATCATCAAGCATAAACCCGATAGTTCCAGATGCTCGATCAATAAACTTTTCAAAATGTGTTTGCCATTTCCCTTCCGGAACGAGGAGGCATTTTGCTCCATGGCGGTTATATTCATCTATGATCCTATTACAAGAGGGCATGTATATGATATCAAAAGCCTTTGGACTCAGATAAGTAGGTCCTATCATAGGGCATATTTTGAATGGAAAATCTACTTGTTTCCCCATTGGCATACAAAAATCTGTCAGTGTTTCGGTCGCTGCAGCCACAAGCTGTGGATCTCTTCTGGCATCTATAACAGTTCCTTTAAAGCCTCTAATAGGTAAAAGAATATCAAAAGGCATTGTCATAGGCGCAGATGCAAGCAAAGGGGTGTCGTAGGATCTTGAAAGTTGTTTTTGAAGATATATTCCCCTTATTTTAAATCCAAGGAATGATTTAATTGCCTTTTGAACAGCATCAACTGCTTCGCTTTCTGATCCTTGAAGTTTAGGATACTTTCTGGGCAAAGATGTTTTCATCAAAAAGTTTACAGGATCTTTTACATATTCAGCCAGTTCACCGTCATATATGCAATTGCTGTCATCTGTTTGTACAGTGATTTTGTCATTGGAGATTCTTGTTTTACAGTACCCCATTGATTGTGCCAGAAAACCCGGGGAGTTATGCCCGAAGATAGGTATCCCGTCGATGGGTATCTCCTTGATCATTTTTCCGTATATTTCGAGTTCTTTTTTTGGATTTCCAAGGCATTCTTCGGTCGTTCCTCCTCCATACCAAATACCCCAGGTTTGAATGCTCGGATAAAAAGGTATTTTCGATAATTCTTTCATTGCCATAAAATCTTTAGCCAATTGAACCCTTGAATCATATAGCTGTGATGACATATTGATCCTCCTTTAATTTTTCTAGATTGACTAATTTTATCATTGAGAATAAAATGAACTAAAACAAATACAACAATATGTGGAAAATTCAACATTCTTATTAATTTGTCGTTATGAGTATCTATTTGAAATCAAAAAAAACCGATAAGAAAATCATTCAAAAGTTTATAGAAATGACAAATCGAGCAGGCAATTTTCCTACTATCAGCGAACTTTGCTATGCTTTAGATATCGACAGAAGCACCTTCTATAACCATTTCAACGATATAGAAGATTTGACGTGGCATATTTATGTATCCGTTGAAGAAAAAACAGATTTCTTTAAAAAGAATGAACGACTGGTATCTAAAGATGATTTCAGAAGATTGATAGATATATGCGAGGAGAATAGTGATAAAATTTTATTTCTATTTAATCCAAATAATTCCCCAAGTATCAGAAATCGAATAAAAGACACTATATTTGACGCTGTAAAGGATTCGGTTTTGAAAAGCAAAGGAAAAGGCAGCGATAAGTATACCATACGATATATAACGGATGGGATTATTGGAACCATGTACGAATGGCTAAATGATAAAAGCCTGCCTTCACAAGAGTTTTCAAACCATTTATATGATCTCGTAATGAGGACGCGAGAAATAAGATGAAGCCGAATTCATTGAACTATATAAGAAATTGAATGAAGATGATAAAGGGTTGATTCGACTCGCACTTGCAAAACCTACATCAAAGTGCCTGTCATAAAGCCGAAAAACAGCCGATTTGAGACAATAGAAAAGCCGGGTTGATATTGGACCCGGTTTTATGCTGTAGAAAACAACTGCTCATATCAGCTCTTTTATGGGATGTTTTTTTATGCAATAAGTTTAGTTATCATAGAATAAAGAAAGTTTACAAACGTTTTATGATCCATAACCTGTTCTTTGATCCACTTATGTGTTGTATTTAATATGCCATTAGATGCGAATTCTGATATGTAATCTCTGTCCTGTTTGTTCATGGAGTAAAGCAGTTGAGAAAAATGAAGCTGTATGGATGTCTTGATCTCATTTCTGTATGGAAAACCAAGGTCCGGATTAAGTAATACCAGCATTATTTCTCTTTCTTTAAGAAAATCATTTGTAATATCATATACAGCTTTATACAGATCGTTTTTCATCCAGCTTCTGTGTACATCCATGATATCATCCGCTTCATTCATCAATGTCGATACAAGATCGTCAATGCTTTCATAATGGTTGTAGAAGGTCCCTCTGTTTATGCCTATCTGGGCACAAAGTTCTTTGACATTTGGTTTTTGGTTTTTCTCATTGCAGTAACGGAGAAATACTTTTTTTATCAGCAGCTTCGTTCTTTCTGATTCTTTTATTCCAGACATTTTTGACCCCCAAAAATATTTTTACACTTTCAACACATTGTTTAAAGTGTTGTTGTTTCTATTATGCCACATCGATATATTAATTACAAAAGTAATTATGAGAAAGGAGCTCAGCATTTATGAACACAAATAAAGAATATCAGGATAAGCTTGTCCGTCTGAATGCAGCTGTTGACGGAAAAGAACCGGATATAGTACCCGTTTTTCCTTGTCTGGAGACATGGCAATACTTTGTTGCAGGGGTCAATTTTGTCGATGCAATGACAAAGGATCCTGATATTTGCTTCAGCGCATTCAAAACAGTTTCGGACAACGTGTATCTTGATGCATTTTTTGGTACTGCAAATTCTACGCCTGTTAAGATGATAAGTAACTTTGGACAGGGACTGTATACGATCACTGAAAACGGTATTCAGATCATCGGAGGACACGGAAAGATCATGAATGAGAATGAATATCCCCAGCTCATAGCTGATCCTCTTGGTTTCATGCTTGATACTATTATTCCGAGAAAGTATCCAAGAGTACTTGAGCTCAAGCAGAATGGGCAGCTTCTTTCTACTTGGGGCAAGGGGATGAAGGATCTTTTTGGCAGTCTCATCTATGACAAAAAAGTAAAGAAAAGAATAGAGAAAGAATTAAATACCCCGCTGTTCTTCAGGGCTACCAGCGTGATGCCAGGTGACGTCATATTTGATTTTTTGAGAGATTTCACAGGCGTCACAAAAGATATACGCAAGCGTCCGGAAGAATTCTTAGAAGCCGAAAAGTCTCTTATTCCGGTAATGATAAACATGGTCGAAGGCGCATGGGGAAAGCCCGATAATACCGGAGTTGTACTATTCCCGATACATCTTCCCACATATATACGTCCCCAGGCATTTGCAGATTACTATTTCCCTGCAATGAAGGAAATGGTTCGTATATTGAATGAAAAGGGATATTCAATGGCATTTGCTCTTGAAAATGACTGGTCCCACCACATCGATTACCTTTTAGATCTCCCGGATGCCAGGATGATAGGTATATTTGAGAAGGGCGATCTTAGTGAATACAAAAAGCTTTTGAACGGCAAGCTGACCATCATGGGTGGCTATCAAGTGGATGTTTTCAGGTATGGTACCATGGATGAATGTATAGATGAGGCAAAGCGCTGCCTTGATGAATATGCCCCCGGAGGGAATTACATTTTTGGATCGAGCATAAATCTTGAAAGAGCAGAAGACTGCTCTATGGAAAAACTGGCAGCTGTTTGCGATTATATTCATACCAATGGAAAATATTAAGGAGAGATAACATGGAAGATTTCGAAATGAAGGATCTCGTAAGTGCTTTCGAGAAAAAGTATTGGTTTATACCAAAAAAACTTGTAAGACTGTTCAGCTTTGTAATGACGCTTCAGCTTACGTTCAGATAGTAAAAAACAAGTGGGTATTTTAGTGATTATTGTTCTTCTTTACTGTTATATGTAAACGGGATGGAACAAATTCCTTATGCATGATTGTCACATTTTTGTTGCTTTACTATTCAATAAACCAAAATAAGATAATTGAGATGATAACACTAAAGTTTTGTGGTCGCATTTTGATCGCAAAAAGTTTAAAAACATAGATAATGCGTACAATAGATGCAACATATTGTACGCTTTTCTATTTTGGACCACTATATGCCCTATAAACCAAATATTGCTCATCGAGTGGAATAGTAACAACAAATATTCTTTTTCAATACATGATAATGTTCATGTGAAGCTCCGCTCTTAAGACGGAAATGTACTATCCAGATGTCTTCGCAACGAATATTTGCGTGACAATGGGACGGTTATATGGGATTATCAAGATAGGAGAGTCTGGGAAGACAGAGCAATGTCAGATATAGCTGAAAAAATCAGAAAGATAAGGACGGAGAAAGAGATCACGCAGGACGAGCTTGCGAATGTTCTTCACGTGACCCGGCAGACCGTGAGCGCCTGGGAGAGAGGACGCAGCGAGCCTTCTCTTGAAATGCTTTCGAATATATCGGAGGCGCTGGAGATAGGTCTTGACGAACTGATCCTCAAAAAGTCCTACGGGAAAGGTCAGACGAGGTACAAAGTGACGGCCGCATTCAGCGGCATCGTTTCCCTGGCAGGGCTTGCCCTTAAGCTTTGGCTTGAACCTGTGCTAGTGCTGGAGCACCAAAGACACTTTAACGCCAAACCGTTGTTTATCTTCAGATACGCCGCCGTGCCGGTTTTTGCAGCGGCGTTCGCGGTATTTCTTCTGAGTCTTTTTGCTCTCAGCCGTGACATATCTTTCGGCGGAAGGAGCAGAAAGCTCTTTCTCACGGCAGGGATTGCGCTGACGCTTCCCTGGATGGTGACGGCGATACCCATAATGCTGTCCAATCTGAACGATATGAAACTTCTCATCCCCTGGGTTTTTCTGCTCAGTGATATAAGATTCATCTATACGCTTCTGATCCCCTTCCTTTCAGGCGTATGCATGTTCCTTGGCCTTAACAGAAAATAGGATGCAGCATAGCGGGATAATAACGCAAAGCCGCCGGCCTTTAACATGGCCAGGCGGCTTCTTTATATGAAAAGAAAAATTCCTGATTGTCAGGCAATATATGTTAATGTTAGAATGTGTTGATTATATGTCCAAATTTATATATTTTGCAAAGGACTGAAAATGGATAAGAAAAAAAAGGATGTACTGATGTGGGTAATAGGGGTGGCGCTTTTAGTCATTACCGTATTCAGTGTCAGAGACACAGCCCTGGAAATGATGTTTGACAGTAAAAAGGTCAGCAGCATATCAGAAATCGAAATCCCTGCCGTACCAGACGTGAAGACCGATAGAGATTACGGTGTTGTTTCTGCAGCGGAATGGTCTTCGTACTATCCCAGTATCTATGAAAGCTGGGAAAAGAATTCCGGAAATGTCGGTCACGGCGGAGTGAGGGCGTCATATGTGGATGACGATCCGGATATCAAAATCCTTTATGAGCCTTTCGGTTTTTCCTATGACTATACCGAAGCCATAGGACACAGCTATACCCTTGATGATATAGCCGAGACAACAAGGCCGCATAAACTTGCGAACTGCCTTACATGCAAGACTCCGGATTTCACTGCAATGGTGAACAATATGGGACCTGAAGCATACAGCATCGCTTTTGACGATGCATATGCGAAAGTCAGTGAACCGATCAGTTGCTACTCCTGCCATGCCAATACGCCGGGCACTATAGTCATCACTCACGACTATATGGCAAGGGCTATGAACGATGAGATGGAAGCAGGAAAGGTCGACGCCGCATCTGTAAGCTGCGCGCAATGCCATATAGAGTACTATTTCGATCCTGAGACCAAAGCAACGCTTACTCCTTATGACAGCCTTGACGATTTCGATCCGGATTCCATACTTGCATATTACAATGCAATGGGTTTCTCAGATTTCACGAATACGAACACAGGTGTGGGTATGATCAAAGCTCAGCATCCTGAATTTGAAACATACTACGGAACGGGAAGTGTACATAAAGGAACATACAACTGCGCTGACTGCCATATGGGCGTAGCTTATGACAAGAAGGGAAATCCCTATGCGAACCATCTGCTTACAAGTCCTCTGGATAACCCGGAGCTTCTCAAGACGACCTGCAGTCAGTGCCATAAGGATCTTGCCGCCATGGTACATTCCATCCAGGCAGAAGTGACCGAGAATGAAAAGAAGGTAAGCGCACTTCTCGTACAGGTCAACGAAAAACTGGCAAAAGCCATCGAAGAAAAGAAGCTTTCAGCTGAGACCCTTGCAAAAGTCAAACAGCTTGACAGAGATGCACAGTTCTACTGGGATTTCGTCTATGTGGAAAACAGCGAAGGCGCACACAACAGCCAGCTTTCGCTAAACTGCCTCAACAAAGCCCAGGAGCTTGCAAACGAAGCGCTGGAACTTCTTAAATAATGAGTGAGAACGCGCAAAAAGAGAAGAATAAGGACAATACGAACGGCATGTTGAAAAAGATATTCAATTTTCTGAAGGGCATGCCGTTCAGTTTTATATTGCTCGGTATTATATCCTTTGCCTGTATCATGGGAAGCGTCATCCCTCAGGGACAGTCCATAGCTTACTATATGGACAGCTACGGAGCAAGAAAGGGGAACCTCATAATAGCTTTTTCTCTTGACGATGTGTTCAGATGCTGGTGGTTCATTGCTCTTGCGGGGCTTCTTTGTTTCAATCTGATACTCTGCAGCATCTCAAGGATCAAAAGCGTGATCGCTGCATGGAAGAGAACGAGAAGGATAGGGATATGGGGCAGCTGGCTCACCCACCTCGGTATTTTGTTTCTCATCGTAAGCTTCGCTCTCAGCCAGTATACGTCCTCCGAAGATGAGATATACGGGATCCCCGGCAGCAGTCAGCCTTTGGGGGATACGGGGCTTCAGATAGCCATAGACAGCTTCGATGTCTGGATGAGGGATGATTATACCGTAGATCAGTATGTTGCAGGACTGACCGTGAGCAACGAAAAAGGTGAAAAGCAAAGGGGAGAAAGCTCCGTGAACTACCCCTTCAGGGCATTCGGCTACAGCTTTTATCAGAACAGTATGGGCTGGGCCAATTACTTGGATATATATAAGGACGGCGAGCTTGTAAAGACAGATCTTCTGTGCGCAGGGGAATACAGCTATCCCGATGATTTCCCTGCTCTTGTCATCATGTTCAGCAAGTTCTATCCTGATTTCGCAGAGAAGGAGGACGGTTCCTTCTATACCGTGACTCCGCTCCTCAAAAAACCGAGAAGTCTTTACGGGATCTTCTATAACGGGAATCTCATGTCCATGGATATAGTAAAGCCCGGGGAGCTGATCTCTGTACATGACTACGGCTTCGTACTGAGAGACCCCGTCCAATACACCCTGATAGTAGCTAAAACGGACCCCTATGCCTGGACTGTCCTGGTCGCAGCATCAGTGCTTATCGCAGGACTTGTATTGTCCTTCTATATACGTCCCTGGGAAGAAAACAGGAGAAAAGACAATGGCGAGAATTGAAAATATATCCTTCATGACAGCGCTCGCAGCATACCTTGTATCTGCTGCCTTGTATTTCGTATATATCGCTGTCAAAAAAGCATGGGCTTCAAAGGCTGCTTATCTGGTGATGGCTGCTGGTTTCTTGTCCCACAGCGTAAGCATCGCCGTCAGAGGCATAATTGCGCAAAGGCTTCCCCTCACGAACCAGTATGAATTTGCTACGGCTTTCGCATGGGGCATCACCTTATGTTTCCTCTTTTTTGTAAAGAGATTCAAATTCGATGCTCTCGGAGCTTTCGTTGCTCCGGTGATCTTTCTGATAATAGGCTACGCTTCGATGCAGAGCAGGGAGATACATAATCTTATGCCGGCACTAAAGAGCAACTGGCTCGGATTCCACGTTTCCATGGCCATCATTGCGTACGGCGCCTTCGGAGTAGCCTTCGGCGTTGCAATGGCCTTCCTTCTCAAGGATAAGGTCCACGGGAAGATAGCGGAGACCATACCGGATGAAAAAACTCTGGACCTGATCATTTACCGTGCCGTAGCTCTCGGTTTTCTGTTCCTGACTCTTTGTATGGTCACCGGCGCGATCTGGGCGAACAATGCCTGGGGAAGCTATTGGAACTGGGACCCCAAGGAGACCTGGAGCCTCATAACCTGGATAATATATGCTGTGTTCCTTCATCTCAGAATAAGGAAAGGCATGACAGGAAAGAAGGCAGCTCTGTTTGCTGCCCTCGGCTTTATATGTGTCATATTTACATATATTGGAGTGAACACCCTCTTGTCAGGTCTCCACAGTTACAAGTAAGATAATAGGGATCAAATATCCATGATAAGTCCGTCGATCGATACGGTGATCACATTAAAAGGCAATTCCTTTCCGCTGGATTCAAGTGCCTTTTTTGTATAGTATTCCAAACCTCCGCAGCAGGGGACTTCCATTCTGAGTACCGTTATTTCGCTGATATCATTTTCTCTGATGATCTTCGATAGTTTGATGCTGTAATCCTCCGCATCCAATTTGGGACAAGCTATGAGACATACCTTACTTTTCATAAGATCTCTGTGTATGTCCGCATAGGCAAAAGCCGTGCAGTCTGCCGCTATAAGGAGCTTCGCTTTATCGAAATAAGGAGCCGATACGGGCACAAGCTTTAGCTGGCAGGGCCAATTGGAAAGCATGGACTGATGAGATGCACTATTTTTCACTGTTTTTTCATCGTAAGCCGGAGCTTCTCTTTCTTCAAAGGAGATTGCTCCTTCTGGGCATACGGGAAGGCAGTCCCCAAAGCCGTCGCAGTGATTTTCCCTTATGAGTTTTGCTTTTCCGTCAATGATCTCAATGGCTCCTTCATGACAGGCAGTCGTGCAAAGACCGCATCCGGTACACTTGTTTTCATCTATTGATATTATCTTTCTTATCATATTACAGTTTTTCCTCCGGATCAGACGGCAGTCTTCCTTTCCTGGTTTTTTGCTATCTCCATCATCCTGTTATACATAGCTTCTCCTACGCACTGTTTCGCATATTTACACCACTGTACGCAGTTCAATGTATCATTGTAGATCTTAAAACCGCAATTCGGGCACAGTGCGTCTGTGTCTATGGTCCATATCTCTATATCAGTTCCGCAGCATGGACATTTTTTCTCCATAGGTTTTGGTTCCGGTTTTCCCTGGCAACCGTTCATGATAGTTCCGTTCATAGCGGACCTCCTTTATTGCTATCTTGAAGTTTCTAACTAAGTATAGTATAATAAATGCAACAAATATGTTGTAATTCAAACATTGTGAGAATAAGATGGACGAATATATCAAAATTTTGCGAAGAGTGCCTATGTTTTCCGGAATAGCAGATGAGGAGATCGGTACCATATTGCACTGCGTGGAGGGAAAAGTTTCATCCTTTGAAAAGGATGAATTCATTTTAAGAGAAGGAGATCCTACCGATTCCATGGGGGTTGTCCTATCAGGTTTGGTGCTTATCATTCAGGAGGATTACTGGGGACACAGGAATATCTTGGGGAAATGCACTGCCGGAGAATATTTCGGAGAGACCTTTGCCGCAACTCCCGGTTCAATACTCAATGTGAGTGTTGTAGCGGCGGAGCACACGGATGTAATGATGATGAATTTAAAAAAGATGCTTACGACATGTTCCTCCGCATGCGACCACCACAACAGGCTTGTAAGGAATCTTATCGGAATAATGGCGGGAAAGGTGCTCTCACTTAATGAAAAAATAACCCACAGCAGCAAACGAACGACAAGAGAGAAGCTGCTTTCCTATCTTTCAGCAGAAGCGCTTCGGCGTAAGAGCAGCAGCTTCGATATTTCCTTTGACAGACAGCAGCTTGCCGATTATCTCGGCGTCGAGAGGGCAGCTATGTCAGCAGAATTGTCCAAGCTGCAAAGAGAAGGGATAATAAAGACAATAAGATCTCATTTTGAGATCCTGGGAGAGCTGTAGAATGGAAGGACAGAGTCATCTCACATTCAAAATAATCTATCTACCACGGTAGAGTGGGAATAGTAGCATCAAACCCGTCAGCCCTGTAATTACAAAGGGTGACGGTTTTTTGATTGCTTCTGTGACCGCATTTTGACCGCATTTTTTCAAAGAGCATCCTTGTTGTTGCCCCGATAGATATCGTATATAATAATATAACTGAGTTTGTTAGAGAATAATATAGGGCAGCCAGACGGGAGACCTATATGACTTCCTAGACCTGCTTCTCCTGGATCATCCAGTGCTCTTCAAAATTATCTTCTCCACTGTCTTTGGCTCTGCGGATGTCATCCAGGTTGTTTTTGAGGAATTCCGAGTAGATTTTGAGAAGTTCCCTCATTTTTTTGTCTTTGAATGCCTTTTTTGAATATACAAGGCAGATATTACACTTGTTATTTTCGTCATCTAAGGGCACGCTTACGATATCTTTGTATTTCGGCGTGATATCAGCTCCTATATATACGCAGTCCTTGTTGTGAAGACGCCAATTGATGAAAAGGGAGTTGCTTGTTTCGAGTATTATATGGGGATGGAATCCCACCTTTTTGCAGCTGTCTATGATGCGGTCGTATATCTTGGTTCCCTGTACCAGCGTCACGAAGTTTTCATTGCGAAGATCTGAATAGCGGAGAGATCTCTTGCTTGCCAAGGGGTGATCCTTGTGCATGAAGACGCAGAGTCTTCCTGTATAGAGTTTGTTGTACTCAAGGTTTGGGTATGAAAGGGGAGGCCCCGAGATAGCAAGGTCTATAAGGCCGTCTCTCATCATCTCTTCAAGCTGTTTATCAGGGTATTCGTATCCCGTAAACCCGCTTATGGAGTAGTTATCATTCATAGCGTGGAGCAGGTTTAGATTGAATTTGTATCCGAAGATCTCCTGTATGCCCATTGCCGTAGCAACGCGGACATATCTTTTGTTCCCGACCTTGATCCTTTCGACCTTTTTCATTGCACTTTCGTATTCTGCAATGACAGGCATTACATCCTCAAGAAAGGTCTCGCCCTCAGGAGTTAGTACAGAGCCTTTAGCTGTCCTTTTGAAAAGCTGAAAGCCAAGCTCATCTTCCAATGTCTTGACGCTGCCGCTTAAGGATTGCTGCGTCACATACATAGCTTCTGCCGCACGGCTTATGCTGCCATGTCTTGCTACTTCGTATACTGCTTGAAACTGCCTTATATCCATAACTTTTGCTCCTAAAAAAATAGCCTTGAGAGCAAAACTCTCAAGACTATTATATCTTTTTTTATGTGCTTGGTAAAATTCTTTAGAGCTGAGTGAGCAGTGTCAGGAAAAGACCCAGCATTGCTTCTCTTTGTTCTTCAGGAAGGAAAACAAGGCTGGATGCAGCTTTTTTGAATCCTTCGGGATATGAATAATCAAGCTTATCGTTTGGGTTGAATTCCATTGTTTTTTCCTCCTTTAGTCTTTTCTGACAAGATCCATAACTGCTTTGAGAGTTTCCGGTCTTGCATCATTTTTGTATGAAAGCATCTTGTCGGTGCTGAATACGAATCCATCACCCATATCGTCTATGAGTTTTTTGGCATAGTCAACACACTCTTCTGCTGTGCCGTTACCAAGAAGCATGCTTGGCATACCGCCGCCAAGAGCAACATTAGGCAGTTTCTTTCTTATGTCACGGATGTCATCAAGCTCTAAATTGATAAGTACAGAACCTTTCCTAAAGTCCTGGAAGAACTCCCAGAAGTTCTGAAGGCTGTTTTCACAGAAGATGTAGTAAAGCTTTCCGCTGTCTATGACAGTATCCATAAGCTGCTTAAGATAAGGAGCATAGAATTCATCGAATTGGCTTCTGCTCATGATAGTGGATGCAAGGATCACTGACTCTGCATCGAATACATATCTGTCTTCTGACGGACCTGCAGCAATTGCTTTGGCTCCTGCCAAGAGATTTTCAAACATCTTATCACTCAAGGCCTTGACATCTGCTTTTCGTCTTCTCATATCAAGAGACAGATCGCGAATACCTCTGATTCCCATAATTATGGATTCAAGAGGTACCTGCTGCACGGCGTTGTAAAGAACAGGAGTGTTGTACTCCTGAACCATTATGGTCTGCATTTTGCCGTTGAATGCAAAGAACTCAAGCATTGCGCCTATGGTTGCCTGAAGCTGTCCATAGGTAAGATCAGGATTCATACGAGGAAGACCCTTTGTCCAATTGAATGCCTGTGGATCCTTTGTATACTCAGCATATTCGTCTGCCTGCATATAGCTGTAGTCGTCGATGATGATAGCGTCAGCCTCTTCATCGATGCGGTGATGGAAACTGCCGAATGCTTGTGAGATCTTCATCGGGTTTCTTGTTCCAAGATCAAAGTAGGTATCAAAGTGATAGCGCTCGTGGAACTTTCTTACGACTTTTTCCATTATGTCGTAATCAAAGAGTGCCTCTTTGAGAGTGTATCCAGTATCATAGATCTTGTAGGACCAAACATTGCTAAGGCTGGGTACACAGCCCTTGTTGTTAAAGGCAAGGGTGTCTCTAAATAACTGTTTCCTTTCTGCTAAATTCATGCTATTTCCTCCCTGTTAAAAGACCGAATTTAAATGATCTAAACTACTTACTGATTACAGGTTAGTAGATTTTTAGAATAGAAACAAACAGTTAATATTTGCCTTACCCACAGCCAAATCCTGTATCTAAAAAGGATATAACTGTTTTTTAATTTTGGGGCGCAAAAATATAATTAAGAAGAAAACACATAGGAAAGGCAAAGTATTTATGAAAAGGGATTTTTACGGCTGGAAATGCGCTATAGGCTGTTTCATCATATCATTCTGTCACTCAGGCATCTTTTATGCTCTGCCAACACTTTATCCCTACTTCCTGGAAAAGCTCGGGGTATCCATGACAATGCTGAGCGTTTCGTCGACCATTTCCACAGTCTCCGGTACCTTGGCTGCTTTTGCAGCGGCGCCTCTTCTTGACAAACTGGGTGCACGAAAAATGTTTTTATTCGGCACATTTTCTGCAGTTTCGTATCTTGTTCTTATGGCTTTTGCAGATGATCTGTGTGTGATATGGATCGCTATGGCCTTATCTGGTGTCACCATGTCCTTTGGACTTAGGGCTGCATGCGTTGCAGTTATCAATGCGTGGTTCGTAGATAAGAGATCGACCATACTTGGCGTTATCTTTGCCGCCATGACTTTGGGAGGATCCGCTGTTACGGCGGCGGTAGGTTTTCTTTTTGGACCTATGGGGCAGAGAGGGACGTTTCTTGTTTTAGCTGCAGCGATCGGAGTGGCATGCCTTTTGAGCGAGATCTTGCTTATTAAAAATGATCCGGCAACTTTCGGTCAAAAGGCTCTGGATGCAGAATATACGAGTGCTGATCAGGGAAGTTCATCCTCGGTTCAGGAGAACTATGATCTAAAAAATTCAATTTTGGCTCAAGAAAATGCCGAAAGTGATTTCAGTAAGATCAAAAGAAGCAAAGAATTCCTGCTTCTTGCATTAGCAATGATACTTACTGCTATTGCAGGAGGCGCCTATAATGGTTTCGGAAACACTTTCCTGATGTATAATGGCTTAACTCAGCAAAATGCAGCTACTGTTAGCAGTTTTGTCTTAGTGTGCAGCACTTTAGGCAGTATACTGCTTGGCGCTTTGGCAGACAAAAAAGGTCCTAGGGCGTATACAACCGCATCTCTTGGATTATATACGTTGGGACTGGCCCTTACTATCGTTTGGAACATTATCTTCAGATCTGTGGTCATACTAGTGCCCATGTCCATGCTGTGTGCTTTTGGTATTCCGTCCCTTAGCATAGGCGCTACAGTTACGCCGTACATATTCGGAAGAAAGAATGCTACATCCGTAAACAGCCGGCTTACAGCATTTACAACTGTGGGATCTGCATTATGTTCTATCATAGGTGGTGTCCTTTATGATGCTACCGGAGTTTTCATAGTCTTCTTTGGACTCTCTGCGTTGATCATTTTGTTCGTGCTTCTGACTTACATATGGATGTTTAGAAATCTTTAACAAGAGATCCGGTTCAATCAAAAAGGCAGGCCGGGGTGATCTGCCTGAATGTATCCGGTAAGCCTTTTAAGGCTTAAGCGGTGGGAGCTTCAAGTTCCAGTCTTTGGGAAGATAGATAACATACTCCGCGTGCTCTATATGGTAGTCCTTCCACTGCTCCGGGATAGCCATAGTATATGCGCCGGCGCCCATGGTGACGAGCTTGTAGTATGGGTCTTCATCCGTAGGTTCCACTATGCAAACGTCAAGGTGTACATCGGGAGACGCTATCTCGTGGAACACGTTTTTGTACTCTCCGAACATATCGCATATGAACGAGTCCAGTACGTCAAGTTCTTCATCGCTGTAAAGGAACCAAGGCCTCGCCGTTTTTTCATTCTTCTTTTCTTTTTTGAATTTATTGAACAGACCCATATATCCTCCTTACAATAAATTGGCTTTTTTCTCATTGTTTGTCGTTTCATATATCATTGTTGAATCTGTTCAGTGTCATCCTTATACCGACCGCACCGACGGAAGGACTCATCTTTTCGTTCCCGTCGGGCAGAAATCCGCATTTTTCGTAAAACCTGAATGCTCGCCGGTTTTCCTTGAGGAGCCAGACGTGGATCTTCGGATACTCTTTCAGCTTCTCAAGTCCTGCATCCATGAGCCTTTTTCCTATGCCCGTTCCCAGGTATCCGGAGAGCACGTATAAGGCGAAGATCTCGCCGTCTTCCGGATTTTCCGTACTCTGTCCGTATCCGACGAACCCGACGACTCTTTCTTTATCCTTAGCAACGAGCAGATTGTCCGGCCAGCTGAAGGCTATCTCTTCACATTTTTCTAACGTCAGCTTATCGAGATATTCCGGGTTTACAAGACCTGGGTACGTATCATGCCATGATCGCCAATGCACATAGGCCTTGCCCCTGGTCTCATCCTCCGTTTCCATTTTCTTGATCTCTATATCCATAATGCTTTGCGCTTGCTTATCTCTTCTCGATATGTATCTTTTTCCCGGGCGCGTCGAATTCGAACTTTTTGGACGAGACTCTGACTATTGCCGTGCCGTAAGGAGCGTCTATGAATTCGTTCAGTAAAGGCTCATAGAAAAGGGCAGAATTGACAGTCCAAAGTTCAAGGTTATCTGTGTCGTTTACGTATTCGTCAGTCTCGTCCCCAACGCAGAAATACCATCCGCTGTCAGTATCCCGGGTGGGTTCTTCTCTCACACCGTAGCCTATCTTCCAACCGCCCTCGCGGACTTTTTTTGACACGATGACAGTCTTTGAAAAAAGTTTCTTACGTTCTATCATCGGTTCGTGATCTTTTCTTAAGGAAAGGAAAGAATCCATCGTATCTTTACCGGTTTTCCCGTCGGCATCCAGCTTTCGTATGTCTTCATCCCATGCGCTTTTGCCGTCTGCGTTCTCCGTAAGCAATGCCGCAAGGCACAGAAGTTCTTCGGCCGTCGCTTCTACGTGCTCCTCAAAGCATATGGGATCAGCATGGCCTTTATCACCGTATACGTATATGGAAAGAACGCCGTCCGTATACAGCATGGCTTTTACGGCGCCTAGGTTTTCTCTGTCGCCGTAGAAGATGAAAAAGTCGGGAAAGTGATCGTTGACGAACCAGTCGAAGGCCGTGCCGTTCTTTCCGTTCATGTAAAACACAGTGCCGTCCTTTTCAAGATCGGACGTTTTCACCTCCGGCAGTGCCTTCTTAAGGCTATCGTGCATACAGCGGTCTATCTGTTCGATTATCCTGTTCATATCTGTCTGGGCTCCTTTGCATATATCTGGATCATATTAATAATAACATGAGGAAAGTGTTTGGAACGAAAATTTAATAACAGCGTTTGGAAATACCGGTCTTGTATGGTAAAATTAGCGAAATACACAAATGAGGAATAAGAGGTATTCAAATGAAAGAGTTCTGGAGAGTAGTGAAGTTCACCCTGTTTTCCATCAGTGCCGGACTTATCGAGATAGGATCATTTACGCTGCTCAACGAGTTTACTAAACTTCCCTATTGGGCGAGTTATCTGATAGCCCTTGTTTTGTCTGTTCTTTGGAATTTTACCCTGAACAGAAAATTCACATTCAAGTCGGCGGCCAACGTTCCTATCGCCATGCTTAAAGTGGCTGCGTATTATGCCGTTTTCACGCCTTTATCGACTATGCTCGAACACTTCCTTACGGGACTTGGCTGGAATGAATATCTTGTAACGGCCATCAACATGGTCATCAATTTCGTGACAGAGTTCCTCTATCAGCGTTTCTTTGTGTTCAAAGATTCCATAGATACGAGAGAATAGGGTCACAGAGCAAAAGCGTCTCATGATAATATAAAAGAAAGGAGTACCTGTATGACACTGAAAGAAGCTATAGAAGCGCGCCATTCGGTACGAGCATATACCGATGAAAAGATACCGGAGGATATAAGGAAGATACTGGACGAAGCAGTTTCTGAGGCTAATGAAGAAGGAAGGCTCCATATCTCCATACGCTATGACGATCCTGAGGGTTTCGATTCGAAGCTTGCCCATTACGGAAATTTCCGTAACGTCAGGAATTTCATAGTACTGGCAGGGAAGAAGGATGATGGTTTCGATCTTCGCTGTGGATATTACGGGGAAAAACTGGTCATACTTGCCCAGACCCTCGGACTCAACACCTGCTGGGCAGCCCTCACTTTCAACAAAAAGAAAGTGAAGGAACTCCTTGCTCCCGGAGAGAGCCTGTGTATGGTCATAGCTCTCGGATACGGGGAGACGCAGGGCCGTCCGCACAGAGGCAAAAGTTTCTTGGACGTATGCGAAAGCTCCAGCGCCCCTGCATGGTTCAGGGACGGGATCGAAGCTGCGCTTCTGGCACCCACAGCCGTCAATCAGCAGAAGTTCTTCTTTTCACGTGACGGAGAGAAAGCGGTGCTGAGATCGAAGGGCATAGGCTCCTGTCTTCAGACGGATCTGGGTATAGTAAAGTATCATTTTGAAACGGCTTCAGGTCACGAGGTTGAGGTTAAATAAGGGATCTTTGCGGATGAAAGAAAACGTTTACGGAAAAAACGTGTTCGTGACGGGAGCGTCTTCCGGCATAGGTCTTGCCTGCGCTAGGCTGTTTGCCGAAAAAGGCTGTTTCGTTACGGGCGTATCCAGAAACACCGCTGAAACGGAGGAAGCTTTCGAAGGGGGCGGAAAGCTCGTCATGAAAAAGCTGGACGTGACCGAAGAGGAAAAGGTCAGAGAGTTCGTCTCCGGACTTCCAGGGGTCGACATCGCGATCCTCTGCGCGGGCATGGGCGTCGCAGGTCCTGCCGAGACCACTCCTTCTGAAATGACTAGGAAGCAGATGGAGGTCAACTATTTCGGTACTCTCAATGCCGCGCAGCCATGTCTTTCGAGAATGAAGGAAAGCGGGAAGGGGCTTCTCATAGTCATTGGCTCCATTGCAGGCAGAGTATCTATCCCCATGCAGAGCCAGTATTCGGCGAGCAAATATGCGCTCGAGGCTTTTACGGATGCCGTTAGGATGGAAATGAGAAAGTACGGCGTAAGGGCAGTCATAGTAGAGCCCGGCGATACGAAGACCGGATTCACGGCGGCAAGAGAAACGCTGAGAGGTGAGGACGGATATTCCCGGACCCTCGAAAAAAGCGTTTCGAAAATGGCGAAAGACGAACAAAACGGCAGGTCTCCTTTAAGCGTTGCAAAGACCGTATATGCTCTTTCCTTAAGAAAGGACCCTCCTTCGAGAGTCCCCGTGGGCTTCGAATACAAACTGCTGATGTTTCTTCTGAGGCTGATGCCGGACAGGCTTAAAGAACACATTCTATCGAAGATGTATCTGCCCGGGTGACAGGGGCAGCAGAATGGATCCTAAGACAAAATATATGAACTGAAAAATATGACCCGCAGGTTTGATCCTGCGGGTCTTTTGTTTGCAAAATGCGGGAAACTCATTCGTAGCTTTTCCAAGCCCATCCTATATCGTAATATTTCTGAAGGTCGCTCCCTCCGTTCCATATAAGGAATCCTCCGTCAAGACCAGCGTCTTTGAGGCCCTGGGCCTGAAGATCGATCTCATTGGCTCCGTAATATACGTAGGGATCCCAGCATGGCGTATTGTATCCGGTTATCCAGGTCCTTGCCACGGCGGGCGTGGGGATGGAAGCTTGAAGAGGGGCTGCAAGGCCGCCCCACCAGAAAAGAGTTCCGTAGGGATCTGTCCAGTAGCTTGAGTCGTAACTGTCGAAGTGATCCGTATACGGCATCCCGCTTATAACATCCACTATATTCGATATGGCCGGCCAGTACTGTCCGTTCTCGGTCACCACTCCGGAGGCGGAGGATCCGAAAACGTCGACACTTACGTAAGCACCTTCCCTGTGTATCATATCGCAGGCATAGTAGAGGAAGTTCTGTATGCCCTGGCTTTTGGTCTCGCCGTAAGTGTTCCTGAAATCGGCTACGCCTGAGGTCTGCATATAGAAGACGTCTTCAGGGAATCTCACGTAGTCGAACTGTATTTCATCGAAACCGAATCTTCTGACGGCTTCTATACCGAGAGCCACCTTGTATTCCCATACGCCTCTGCTGTATACAGAAGGCCAGTTCGTGCCGTAGTAATCGATGCAGTTCTCGGGATGATCGTAAGAATAGTTCACGTCCTTGAATACCACTATTCTGCCTATGGTGTAAATGCCTGCATCCTGGAAGGCTTTTACCATAGCCGCCCAGTTCTCCGCATAAAAGGCCCGGTTCCAGTTCGAATAGTTGTAATTAGAGGGCGAGTACTCCTGAGCGGCTTCCGAGTCAAAGCCGAGGATATCGTCGAAGATGTCTATACATACTGCGTTTATGCCTAGAGACAGGGCACAGTCCAGATAGGCCTGGTATTCGTCGCTGCACCCCACGCAAAGATACATGGCGCCGCCTTTCCTGAGAAGTTCTTTGTTTTCGGAAACAGGCTTCTCGTATGGGTAATAATCCAGCAGCAGTGGATCACCTCCGTAGGTCTCATAGGATGCGACAGCTCCTTTATGGAAATCGGCTTCTCCGTGTTCATTATACAGGGCAAGGGCTTCTTCCTCGGTAAATGCCAGGTATTTTGCAAAGACGTATCCTTCTGTTCCGTTGAATGAAACTTCATACATGTTGACGCATCCGTCATCATTTATGCGATCGAAACCTTTTATATCAAGAGAACTGCCTTTCGGAGCGAAACCGGCGATCCTGTAATCATCACAGGCTTTATACAGGGTCACAGGAGTTCTGACGTACATGGTCTTTTCGGAAATGACTTCGTTTTTGTCTTCGGTGAAATGTCCGGGCTCCGCGAAGTATTCCTTTTCTTCGATGATAAACCTTTCGTAGAGCACATTTCCGTTTTCATCGGTCTCGGGATCCCGAAGGAGCGTCACGGCAGTCCCGCGCGGAACTTCGCCTGCAGCGGTGAAAACAGCTTCTCTGGATGCGATCCTTCCGAAGAAATCTTCCTGTATGGTCACTTCTCTCGTGTAGAGCTGTACTTTTCCTTCTTCAGCCTTAAGATATCCTTCTGTTCTTGATGGTGTTTCAGGGATCCTCGCCATGCGGTTTTTCTCTCTGATCTTCTGCAAACCGAAATAGCCTCCTGCAAGGATCATCGCAAGGGCGAGAAATATTATTATGATAGTTTTTAGTTTCTTTTTCATTTCATCATTGCCGGGGAGTTACCGGCCCGGCGTCTGTCCGTACTGTAATACGTAGAGTATATCACGAGCATGGCGCATGATGGAAATATATCGGAAAGTCTTTTGATTCGGCTTTTTTGCATCATAGGTACGGATTTGATATATAATCAAGGGGAATGGATAAGCATAAAGTCAAAAAACTGATCATAAGCGTATTTTCCCTGGCGGTAGTGGCGGGCGTCACATACCTTCTGTGGGGAGTTTTCAAGATGCTTCTTACGGAAAGCGGAAGGCTTGCATTCGAGAAGACGGTCCTGAGTCTGGGCCCCCTTGGATGGCTTGTTCTTCTGGGACTTAACATATCACAGGTCTTCCTTTTCTTCTTTCCGGGAGAACCGGTAGAGCTTCTTTCCGGTATGTGCTACGGAGTCTTCGGCGGATTGTTCATTATCTACATAGGGATATTCATTTCATGCCTTATAATCTTCTATATGGTAAGGAAGGTGGGAAAGACCGCAGTATACGATCTCATAGGGAAAGAAAAGGTCGACAGGATAGAAAACAGCAAATACTTAAGATCCGCTACGGCGGAAAGGATACTTTTGTTTCTTTTTCTGATCCCGGGTACGCCCAAGGACTTTCTGGTCTATGTCGGAGCGATGATGCCGCTTAAGGCATCCAGGTTCATAATCCTGTCCACCCTGCTGAGATTTCCGGGCATCCTCTCCTCGACCATAGTGGGGGATTCCTTTGCCGAAGGGAATACGGCCCTGGCTGTAACAGTCTATGCAGTCACCCTTATCGTATCCGTTTCGCTTATGATCTACTACTCGAAAAAAGACGGGGTCAAAGAGATCCTGGACTTAAGCAAGAACAAACCCGGGACAGACGATAATATCACGGAAGAATAATACATTGGCAGATTGAAAAAGACCGCCGGCATTGCCGGCGATCTTTTTGTTCTATTTTACAAGCAGGTAGTTTTGGTCTACGTTTTCAGAGCCGAAAATATATGAATCTTTTTCGTTTTTCTTGATCAATTTCATAGCCTTCGTTTTCTGGTTCATCATCTCGTGGATCTTCGGGTAATCACCGTCGAAATAGTAGGCGTTTGCCTGACATACCAGCAAGTGTACTTCCTCGGCATATTCTCCGTATTTCTCCGTATACTGAGATGTTCTTTTTCCGATATTTTTGTTGACGAATACCTCGAAAGTATAGTCCTGCTTATCTCCGACGGATATCCTCGAATATTCCATGCAGTTGTCATAGACGTCTATGGTGCTCATCCTATTACCGTAATCCAGAAGACTTCCCTGAGCTATGTCATAGATGCCGTCTCTTTCCGCGATGCTCTGTATGTGCATATGGCCGGAAAGGTGGAGTTTGACTCCGTATTCCTTGTACAGCGCCGAGAGGAGTTCCGCATTAAACATCACGTAGCTGTCGACGAACAGTGGATTATGTACCGCAAGGTTGTGATGGCTGAAACCTATGACGGTGATCCCTTTGTCCTGGGCTTCTTTAAGCCACGGACGGAGCCATTCTATGGTTTCTTCCCATACAGCTCCGCCTGCGGTGTTGAGACCCGCTTCCGCATTGTATTCGCAGAGGGTGGTATCGAGCATCACTGCCCATACCTTGTCATTTATCTCATAGATATAGCTGTGGCTTTCTTCGTCATAGCTCAAGGCACCCGTATATCCGTAGTCTGCGTACAGTTCGCAGAACTCCGGACCTGTGACGGTATTCTCTCCGTGAGGCGTATCGTTATAGTAGGACCGGCATCCGTCGATGTTGAAGTCGTGGTTTCCCGGTATTACAAGAACAGTGATATCCTTGTCAATCCGGTCGAGGAAAGAAACGACAGATCTATGAGAATGCACTTCCCCGTTGAACGAAATGTCGCCTGTGATTATGAGGGCATCGGGTTTCGCTTCGTTTACCTGCTGGATCATAGTCTCCATAAGGTAATAATCGCATTCCTGAGCTCTTCCGTCGGCAGTCATAGCCTTCTTCACATACTTTTGGTTGTCCGGGCTGAAGAGATCTTCCGAAAGGAGATGGGTATCGGATACGGCAAATATTGTCGCCAGCTTTTCTCCCTTTTCAAAGGGTTCTTCGGTTTTAGCTCCGCAGGCTGCAAAGCAAAGGCACAGTATGATCGATAAAATGAGGGATAGTAGTTTTTTCATGATTTTTGGTTGACTGGAGAAATATATACTAATGAGTGAATTATATATATTTTTGCAGGTCTCTGCAATAATTTGCGAAAAGGCGTACAAATGTGAAAAAAGACCCTTAGGAATTGGTTCTGCAGATCTGTATGTCTTGGCCAAAGAATTTTCTGTTTAGCACAACGAAAAAGGGGAAGCTCGTGACTTTCAGTCATCGGGCTTCCCCTTTTCTATTGTAGATGACAAACTATCTTTCTGTCTTAGCTGTCTCTTTTCTTCCTCCTCTTATCATCAGGAGTACTACGTTTACTGCGGCTATCGCTATCATCACTGCTGTCCATTTGTCAGTCATTGCCATGGCTCCGCTCATATCCTGTGTCAGGATGATGGCTGCTACAGCTCCTGCTGCCGGAAGGATGCTTGCAGCGGAGATTCCTCTTCTGTTTCTTCCTGTGAAGAGCATCACCAGGGAGAGGAATACTGTACCTATCGCGCTGATCAGGTTGACTATTGCCAGGGTCCCTTCGGGCATCTCTGCAAGGGGTACTTCCTCTGCTGCGATCTCTACAAGTTCTTCCTTTGCTTCATCTGCTGCGGATGCTACGAGTATCTCTGCAGGCTGGGATACTGTTTCAACTGCTGCTGCATTGCTGTATGTTACTACTGCTGTTGCAGGTGCTTCCTGAGCTGCAGTGGCTGCGGTCTCTTCTGCCTTTGCCTCAAGAGTCTCTTTCTCTTTGACTTCTTCTGTTACTTCTTCAACCGTCTCTTCTGTGGCCTCCTGAACTGCTTCTTCAAGAACTTCCTCTGCAGTTTCTTCTATTGTTTCTGTAGTTTCTTCAATGATCTCATCCTTTGCTTCCGGGATGATCTCTTCGACTGCTGCTTCTTCCTCAACTTCTGCTACGCTTGCTTCTGTCTTGGGAGCTTCTGCCTTAATCTCTTCGATAACTTCAGGCTCTTCTTCTTTTAATGCTTCTATTACTTCAGGCTGATTTGCGAGTTCTTCTGTTGTTTCTTCTTTAGTCTCTTTGACGATTTCTTCTTCGATGACTTCTTCCTTTACCTCTTCTATCGGTTCTTCAGTTTCTTCGATGATCTCTTCTACCGGTTCTTCAATGACCGGGCCGTCTTCTACGTGAAGCGTTACTGTGTAGTCTCTGTGATAGTATCCTGCCATATAGGGGAATCCGTTAGGATCAGCTGCGTTCGTGTTTACCAGGGGCCAGGAGGGCCATCCTTCTGCCAGGTATCCGCCTCCGTAGGTGGACTTGTTCAGTTTGTCGAGCTTCTGGAAGCTTACTGTGTAGTAGTGGAAGTCTTTTCCGTCTCCTGCTACAGGGCCGTCCGGGCGGTATGCGTATGTGTTTCCTTCATAGTCAAGAACGAGGTTTGTGAAATCGTAATCTGCTATCTCGTACTGATCTTTGCTGAGCTTCTTGCTGAAGGGGATCATTCTGCTGTCGATCGCCTTGAAGCTGTCTGTGTATGCTATTCCGTAGTATTTGCCGTTGGGCATCTGGATTCCGGTGAGGAGCTTCTGGTTTGCTGCCATCGGTGTTACCAGGGTCACGTACCAGTTGCGGTGGAATGTGATGTGGTCACTTCCGAGAGAGTTGAATGCTGTCGTAAGGGGAGCTATGTCTGCGCTGTAGCGGAAGTTTGCTGCTCTTACTGCTTCTACTCTGTCGAGTCTTGCGATGAAGTAGGCCTGGCCTTCCTTGGCTACGCTTCTTTCTACGAAGCGCATTCCGCCATTTGTGATGACCAGTGAGCTGAGGTCGTATCCTGCTATCTGGTACTCGCTTGTATTAAGATCGTATCTCTTGTTACCATGTGCTTTCTGGAACTCTTCTGCGGACATCGGAGTTGTGATACCGCCTTCCTGAGTGTTCAGAGAGATGTAGGTCCTTCCTTCGTTAAGGGAGATGTAGTTGTAGAGAGTGTAGCTTTTCCAGGGAGCGACTTCCGGCTCTTTTACTTCCTCTGCTATTTCTACAGTCTCAACAACCTCGACTGCTTCCTCTACTTCTTCCTGTACGGATGTGATGAGGTTTTCGCTGACAAGTGCTTCACTTGCTGTTTCTGCTTCATCTGCGAATACCGATGCGGGTATCATGGTGACTGTCATTATCATTGTCATCAGTATCACGCTTACTCTTTTCATCATGCTTTTCATTTTGTTCCTCGCTTTCGCCAATCAATTGTTTGTCATTACGCTTTAGATTGTACAGGTGAGTACATCAAAGAAAATGTCATAAAGAAGAGGATAAAAGTACCATTTTTACGAAAAGCGTCACAAGAAGCGTCTTAAAAAGAAATACTATGATAAAAGATCTATTTTTCTATTTAAAAGACCCGCCGAACATTGGCGGGTCTTCTGAGTTTTATTTTAAACCCAATTTTCAATGCTTTCAGCACTTTTCACAGAGCTGCCGTATTGCCGTAAATATAAAAGATAGCGTATAATTAAAAAGGATATTCGGATTGTTTCATACGTTATGGAAGATATAAAAGAAGCAGAAAAAAAGAATATTTACGAGCAGGCCGGACGCCTGGCTGCAGAGGATAGGGAAGAAAGCCTTGAACAGGCAATAGAGCTCTATCAGTCCATAGAAGGGTGGCAGGATGCGGACAGGCTGTGCGCATCCTGCAGGACCAGGCTCGCACAGATAAAATGGCAGGTCGAGTCTTCCGTATTGAAAGACTATGAGAGGCAGGACGAGGTCAGGCACGTACGCAGGAAAAGGGCTTTGATCATCTCGCTGATCGCGGTGCTGCTGTGTTTCACTGTGGTCATAACGGTCGCCTCAGTCCGTTTCAGACGGTACAGCATAGCCGCAGAGCATCTCATTGCCGGAGAGTACGAACTTGCTGCCGATGCATTTATGGAAATGGCTGACTACCGAGATTCCAGGTACAAAGTCTTCGAGGCTGCGACGGGTCTGTACAGAAACAAGGAATATGAGAAAGCCCTTCCGTACTTCATCTGGCTGAACGGAGAAATAGACGGGGGCTACTATCTAAGGAAATGCCGGGAACGCATTGGACTGGATCCCTGAACGTAAAACGGAGGCAAAGATTTTGCGGCTTCTGTTTTTTGGTGTATAATCAAAAATTGTAAAAATCAAAAAAAGTAAGGAGATTCATATGAAAAAAGTATTAAGCCTCGTTCTGTGCTTGATCATGGTTTTTGCCATGGCAGCATGCGGAAAGGAAAGCGGAGAGTGGACTCGTTCAGGATATTTCAGTGACGAAGCCGGTAATATGGTATCCATCACGTATATGGAAGACGTTACGGATCCCGGCTGGTACGTAGGTTTCATGGAGAGCGACGACGAGCTCGGTGATTCCTTCGGGGGCATGGCCGAAGTCAAGAAGAACAGCCTTCAGGGAAAGCTCACCTCTCTTGCGAGCGGAGGTGAGGTCACGGTAACTATCAATGAAGATGGCGAGGACGGAGTGCTCCTCAAGGTGAAGAACGGAAAAGAATATCATCTCGTTCCGTATCAGATGCCGACAGCAAGATTCAAAGTAGTCCTCGGCACACAGGGTATGGGCGGCGTAGCCTATGCCCAGGGAACTGAGACTCCAGAGTACAGCAAAGACGAACCCTATCAGTGGGCAGGTTTCGGTGTTTTTGACGATCAGGTGACTTATACCATAACGGCTTATGAGTATGACGATACTTACCGCTTCGTCAAATGGCTCAAAGACGGCGAAGATTTCACCACAGATATCCAGTTCACTGTTGATATAGAAGCTGACACCGAGTTCACAGCGGTTTTCGAAGTCAAGTAGTCAGACAGAAACGACACACCGGCCGTATCAAAACGCGACCGGTGTTTTTTCTAAAAGCAAAAAGGCTGCCCTGAGGGGCAGTCTTTTGAAATGCGTCGTAAGTCCGTTTTCACTGGGCGATGAAGGGGGTCTTCAGAGCCCTGCTTATGGCGTCCCTGTATTCGGTGGGTATCTCCTTAAGGGCGTCGAACATAAATGAAAAGTGCTTCTCGAGTATCTGGCTGGAGTATTCGCTGTACAGCTTCCTGCCTTTTTCGTTGACGCAGACCTGCAGTTCCTTGCGGTTGTTTCCGGCGGGCTGCTTCTCGACCAGCCCCTTGGCTTCCAGTCTGTTTACTATCTTCGTGAAATTGCTTCTCGATATACCCAGTCTTTCAGCGATCTGAGACATGTTCTGGGAAAGGTCTTCGTTTTCCAGCAGGTACTCGAGCACCTGTATCTGGGCGAAGGAAAAGTTCGTTCCGAAGAGCTCCATCTTTTCAGCCTTGTAGGCTGCCGAATATCTGTTGCAGTAATGTATGAGGGCTTCCACGATGTCTCTGTATTCGCCCATCCATTCAAGTTTCATATATTTCTGCTCCTTTTGTTTTAAGTTTGTTCGATTATACCAGAAAAGAACGCCATATAAATGTCATTTCTGTGTTTTGCTTGCTTTTCTTTGAAAAGCATCGTATCATAATATTGTTTCCAATGGAAACAATATTTCATATTTTTTAAGTTACTTTTTAGGAGGAACAAAAATTGAAGGTAAGTAAGAATGTGACCAAAGTCCTTTGCATAGGACTTATCCTGGTCCTTCTCGGAAGCTTCTGCGCAAGCCTGTTCAACGGCAGCAACGGCGTGAAGGTGAACCGTATCAAGTTCGACGCTGCACACGGCGAACTCAGCGGTCTTCTTTACATGCCCAAGGACGCATCCGAGAGCAATCCCAAGCCGACGATCATCGTGACTCACGGTTATCTCAACTCAGCGGAAATGCAGGATGCTAACGCCATCGAACTTTCCAGAAGAGGCTTCGTGGTACTGGCTCTCGATCAGTACGATCACGGCCATTCCACCATCGATCCCGCCAACTACAGCGACACCAGCTTCTTCGGGCTCTGGCTCCCGTTCTGGATGCACTCCATGAACGATGCCGTTCAGTACATGTACGATCAGCCCTACGTTCTCAAAGACGCCAAGGGCAACGGCGTTATCGGTATAACCGGACACTCCATGGGAGGATTCTCTTCCGCAGCGGCTGTATGTATGGATGAACTGCAGTTTGCCAGCACAGGCGTAAGGAAGGTCATGGCCAGCCTTACCGAAGGCGCAGACTTCTCCTACACTGCGTTCATAGGCTTCGACGTAGCCACGGCAGATGCCCTCGGCGGCGGACGCACTCTTGGTAAAGTCGCAGCTCACTACGATGAATTCTTCTTCAACGATCCTGCTGTCGAAGGCGGTACTGTAAGATACAAGGATTACGTTTCTACGCCGGAAGGCCTTGCTTTCCTTCAGCAGACATCTGCAAAGGAGAACACCTGGTACAATACTTCCGACGGCGGCAGACGTATAGTCTACGAACCTAAGGAGACCCATCCCTGGAACCACTTCTCAAAGACCACCACGGGATATGCCGTAGAATTCTATATGACGGCATTCAAGGATTATTCCTCATATCTCAACGACATACCCGCAAACAAGCAGGTATGGCAGTTCAAAGAACTCTCAGAGTGCGTAGCTCTTGTAGGCTTCGTATTCTTCATCATCGGAATAGGACTCCTCATCATCGAGCTTCCGTTCTTCAAACTCGCTAAGAGCGGCGAACTTGAAGTACAGCCCGCAGCAAAGGGCGGAGCCAAGATCGCAGGCATACTCATCTCCATATGCGCCATACTCCTTCCGGCCATATTCTTCTCGCCTCTCATGGACGGCGGAGCCGGAAGCCCCACAGTCATGATACTCTTCTATGCAGGACTCGCTGCTGTCGGCTGCGGACTCGTAGCCTTCGTTGCCGGTCTTGTTAAAAAGAGCAATATAGCGGCTGGCGGCTGCTGTATGGCCCTTGCCGGCGGACTTCTTGCTCTCATCGCAAAGAAGGACTTCTACGGAGACAGCGGCGTGTTCACAGCTATAGGTATCAACAGCATAGCTTACTGGACCATAGCCTGCGCTGCCATGTCCATGGTAGTGATGAGCCTCGTGTTCATCTGCATCAAGGCAAAGGCAGGGGCAAAGCTCTCCACCTACGGACTCGTATTCAAACCGGTGACCATCATCGCTTCGATCTGCGCGGCACTGCTTACCTACGCGGTATCCTACTGCCTCCTCTTCCTTATGGATGCAATTTTCAAAGCAGACTTCAGGATCTGGACCTTCGCATTCAAGACCTTTGATGCGAACCTTGCGGGAGCGATACTCCGTTATCTGCCCACCTTCCTTCTCTTCTACGTAGTGTCTACAGTATCCATCACCGTAAACACCAACACGGAGAAGGCCCAGGGAGCAAAGGGATATCTCCTTGCCATAGCTCTCAATGCAGGCGGAGCATTCCTCTGGACAGTATGCCAGTACGGAATACTCTTCGCAAAGGGAGTCGCAATGATCCCCGGCAGCGCGCTTTCCGGAATCATGATCATAGCCATGGTTCCTACGCTCACCATCGCAGCCATAATATCCAGAGCTCTTTACAAGAGAACGGGCAATATCTGGATGCCGGCCGTGCTCAACGCGCTTCTCATGACAACAATGACCCTCGCCAACACGATGGTCACGGCAAAGCCGTTCTAGTTTAGCGAAGCCGTCAAGGCAGTAACATAACGACCAGCCCCTTTCTTAAGACCCAGGTCCTGAGTAAGGGGCTTTTTGCATCATCGGAATGGGCGGGAAATTTCAAATTTGTCATACTGCCCACCGTAGTGATATATTAACTGTCAGGAGTTATACATATGAGCCGCTACAGTGAAGTTTTCAAATACGGATCGGGATGGAAAGCCTTTTTCCTTTCCGTCGCGACCTTCGGACTGGCCTACGGCCTTTACAAAGGAATACTGGACAATTACCTTGCCGAGATAGTCGCCATGGGAGAACTGGGCCGGGGAGTCACGGAGTTTTTCAGGGAACTTCCGGGTCTTCTTCTGGTGTTCATCCTGGCGGCCATTTACAGATTGTCCGCTGAGAAGATATACAGGATAGGCGCGGTCATCATGCTGGCGGGCATGACCATGCAGGCGGTCATACCGCCTACGCGCGTGCTTGCGACTCTGGCCATATTCATATATTCCCTTGGCGAGCATATACAGCTTGGAATGAGGAACACCCTGTCCCTGGAATACGCCAAAGAAGGTCGCGGAGGCAGCGCTCTTGGGATGCAGAACGCCATACATCAGATCGGAACCCTCGCAGGTTACCTTCTGGTCATAGCCGTACTGTTCTTCCTTCCCGGGAACATAGTGACCTACAAGATCATTTTCGCTGCGTCTTCCGCCATCATACTCATAGGCGTTGCAGGCACGGCCAGGATGGAAGGGAACAGCGCCCCCGACGACAGCAAGCGCCGGTTCTACTTTAACAAAAAATATACAAAATATTATATGCTCGAGGTGTTCTACGGAGCACGCAAGCAGGTATTCTTCACCTTCGGTCCCTACGTGCTGGTGCTTTTCTACGGGGCTGACGCAAGGGTCATAAGTCTGCTTTTCGCTGTCACTGCAGTCACAAGCTACTTCATGTCTCCGGTCATAGGGAGGATCATAGACCGTTTCGGATACAAAACGGTCATGATAACCGATACGCTGGTCCTGGTCATAGTCTGTTTCTTCTACGGCTTTGCCCATCACTTCTTCCCTATGAACGTGGCGTTCATAGTCTGCTGCGTGAACTACGTTCTGGATTCCATCATATCTTTGGCATCCATGGCATCCAACGTTTACGTGCAGGACCTTGCAGACAGCGCGGATGAAGTCAGAGCGACCATATCCACCGGAGTGTCGGTCAATCATCTCATAACCATCCTCATAGCTCTTTTCGGAGGCTGGATATGGCAGGCTTTGGGTATAGAGACACTGTTCATACTTTCCGCGGTGCTGGGCCTTTGCAACAGCGCCTACGCCGCGACTATAAAGACGGAAAAAAAGAAGTAATGAAGCCCCGGGAATACGGGAGAAAGGAGCTTTTTATGAGCGGTAAAAATGTTGTAGAGCGAGACAGCGACGGAAACGTTATAAAGGAAATGCGCTATGATGATAAAGGGGAACTCATATTCACCCATGAGAACGAATGGAAAGACGGCCGTATAGTACGTAAGACGAGCTACGACGGACGGGGAAACAAAACGGCATCTTTCGAATACGCCTACGATGAAAGAGGAAACAATACGGAAGGTACCTGGTTCGTATTCAATGACGGTACTCTTATGAAGGCCGCGTTCGTTTACGACGATGAAAACAGGGTCATAGAAAAGACTCATTTCGGCGCAGGCAGTATAGCTTCCAACAAGACGTTCAACAGCTACGACGAAGAAGGAAGACTTGCTGTCTCCAAGTATTTTGAAGTATGGCCGGACAGCATGCCCGTATATACCGTGAACGAATACGGAGAGGACGGACTGCTCCTGGAAAGCAGGACCGAAGACGAAAACCATGATCTGCTGCACTGCGAGCGCTATACCTACAACAGTTTCGGAAAAATATCCGAATATACCAGCTATGGTCCGGACGGCAAAGCAATTTACAGCTACAGATATTACTTCGACGAAGAGGGCAACAGGACAAAGTCCGAGCGCTACGACGGCGAGGGCAATCTGGTCTCGACCGGGAGGTAGAGGAGAAAAACATGCCTTTCAAGGTAGAATACAAAGATATAACGACGCTGGAAGTAGACGCACTCGTCAACTCTACTAACCCCGAGATGGTCGGGTATTCGGGAGTCGACAAGATAGTCCACGCTTTAGGGGGCGAAGAGTTCGACAGATTGTGCGCCGAGCATAAGGGAAAGCTCCGTTTCGGAGAAGCTCTCTACACCAGGGCCTGCGGAGATCTGAAAGCCAAGTACGTGATCCACACCTACGGTCCCACCTATGTCGACGGACTGCAGGGAGAGCCCATACTGCTCAGATCCTGCTACCGGGAGAGCCTGAGGCTCGCCTCGAGCCTTGGATGCAGAAGCGTAGCCTTTCCTCTGATCTGCGCGGGGACTCTTTCCTATCCCATACACGAAGCCCTGGGTATCGCCATTTCAGCCATAAACGAATATCTAAATCTTGAAAACGGCAGGATGGACGTGACCCTTGCCCTGTACTTCACATCTTCGGACAGGATTGCAGCTTCGCTTCTGGGAGACCTGGATAAATACATATCCGAAAACTTCAAAGTTCCTGAAAAGAAGGAGAGCCTGGACAGCATACTCGAAAGCTGCGGGGAAAAGTTCCATGAAAGGCTCAGGCGTCTCATGAACGAAAGGGGACTCAGCGATCCGGATATATATCATTATCTGTACATGTCGCCGAAGACCTTCAACAAGATAATCAACGGAAAGGTGAAGCAGCCCAAGAAGAGCACCATCTATGCCATCGCCATAGCCATGAAACTGGGATACGAGGAAACGGAGTCTCTTCTCGAGGCGGCGGGTCTCGCCTTTTCCGGCAGCAGCAGGCAGGACCTCGTGGTCGCCTACTGCCTCAAGAACGGTATAGACGATCTGTACGACATAAACGTACAGCTTGTCAACTACGAAGAAGAGCCCATACTCTGCTGAAATCTTCTCCCGCCGGGAGAAAGAAAAGGATAAATGATGAATATACTTAAAGCCGTAAGAAAGATCTTACGGCTTTTTCTTAAGGGGGATACGGCGGGATGAAAAAGTATAAGACGGGAATGTACGGCGGCAAGTTCATGCCCATGCATAAGGGCCACGAGTACTGCGTCGAGACAGCCGCAAAAGAATGCGAAACGGTATACGTGATCCTGTTCCACGGAGGCGAAGAAGAAGAGAGGATACTGAAAGAAAAACCGGAAAGGTGGCTTTTGCCGAAGGCCAGGATGGAACAGATAAGAAGGGTATGCGCAAAGTACGGTTCTTTGGCAAAGATGATCCCGGCTGAGGTAGACTGCGGAAAGCTCAGGGATATATACGGAAACGATACCTGGGATGCGGAGACGCCTCTTGTCAGAGAAATAGTAGGAGAAAAACTCGATGCGGTGTACAGCAGCGAGGAAGCCTACGGAGGATATTTCAGAAGAGCGTATCCGGAAGCGGAGCTGAGGCTCGTGGACGTGAAAAGGGAAGCTTTTCCCGTCAGCGGAACGCTGGTAAGGGAAATGAAAAAGGAGGATAGGGAAAAATGGATGGCGTAAAGAACATCAGAAAGAGCTTTGCGGAGCTGAAGTGGTACGAATATCTCATGGGAGCGGTGATGATACTCATCGCCGCAAGGGCAATGATAATAGCATTCGCGGAAGGGTCGTCCGACGGCAATCCGGCATGGCTGACTATCATTAACTTCATCAGCGCGGTGTGCGGAGTCCTGTGCATATTCTTCTGCGCGAAAGCCAGCATCAGCAACTTCGTTTTCGCAACGGTGAACACCCTGGTTTATTCTGTATATCTCATATACTGGCATATATGGGGAACGGCGGCTCTTGAGATACTTTTCTACATACCTATGAATTTCATTTCCTGGGCATATTGGGCAAAGCACAGAGACCGGGTACTGACCCATAAGACAAAGGCAAAGAAACTGACGGCAGCGCAGAATATTCTCTGCACGGTCATAGTCATAGGGTCTGCCGTGGTCTATCACTGGATACTGGTAAGGGTAGGAGGAGAGGTCGCCTGGTTCGATGCCTTCACTTTGAGCATAGGCATCGTAGCTACGGTGCTGGAGCTCCTGCGCTACAGAGAGCAGTACGTGTGGTGGATAATCACCGATGTGGTGACAGTAGGTATGTATATAGCTCATTTCGACGCTGTGTATCTCACTAAGAGGAGCATATACCTCATAATGGCGGTCATAGGGCTGGTGAACTGGGCCAGGCTCAACAAAGAGCGTAACGCTGAAAACGAATAATACGCTGGATGAAAAGACTCCCGGAGCGCTGCTCCGGGAGTTCTTTCATTCAACTTTCATCATCCTGTAACCTATGCCTATGTGGGTCTGTATGTACTGGGGAGAGTCGGGGCTTGGTTCCAGCTTCTTTCTGAGAGTAGCCATGAAGACCCTCAGGGAAGCTATATCGTTGTCCCAGCTGCGTCCCCATATGTTCTGGGTTATATACGTATGTGTCAAGACTTTTCCCGTGTTCTTTGCAAGAAGGCACAGGAGCTTGTACTCTATAGGCGTAAGTTTAAGTTCTTCTTCGCCGAGATAGGCGCAGCCCGCAGGGTAGTCTATCCTAAGATCCCCGTTGGTGTATTCCGAGCTTTCACTGCTTCCTTCGGGACTCATGAGCGACAACCTTCTTATGGTGACTCTCAGTCTTGCCAAAAGTTCCTCCACGGAGAAGGGCTTTGTGAGATAGTCGTCGGCTCCGGCGTCGAGAGCTTTTATCTTGTCGTCGTCCTCGCTCCTTGCGCTAATGACTATTATGGGAGTGTTGGACCAGCTCCTTATTTGCTCGATGACTTCTATGCCGTCTATATCGGGAAGTCCCAGATCCAGGAATATTACATCCGGGTTATACGACGACGCCATCATTAAAGCCTCGGAGCCGCTGGCTGCCGTCAGATACTTGTATTCGTGGGTCTTGAGAGTCGTGACTATGAGGTTGCGCACCGGTGTGTCGTCTTCCACGACCAGTATGGTTGCTTTATTCATATATGTTCACCTCCGCCTCGGGCAGGGAGAAAGTGAAGCGGCACCCCGAAGGCTCGTTATCCTCCAGGCGTATGCTTCCTCCGTGGGCTTCGACTATGGATCTGCACAGGGCATGCCCAAGTCCGAGTCCCCTCCTGCCGTCTGCTATCTTGCTTTCTCCGGTATAGAACATCTCGAAGATATGGGGCTTCATATGATCCGGTATGCCGGGACCGTTGTCCACTACGCTGACGTATATGTCTTTGCCTTCCTTCCAGCTCTTTATGTCTATTTCCGAGCCTTCCGGGGTGTTCTTGACGGCGTTGTTCATCAGGTTGATGATCACCTGGGAGATGAGCCTGCTGTCCATCCTCGCTATGAGTATGTCATCTCCGCCGTCGACTTTTATCACGTGCTTCGATGCATTTCTGTCTATATGTTTCAAGGCTTCGCTGATGACGTCGCCCACTATATCCGTAGTCATGTGGAGTTCCATCTTTCCGTTCTCTATCCTGGATATGAAGAGTAGGTTCTCCACCAGATCTATGAGCCATTCCGAATCGTCATAGATATCAGAAAAGATCTGCTCGAGGGTATCCTTGTCCAGCTGTTCGTAACTGGACATAAGGGTGCTGGCGTTGCCGGAGATGGAAGTAAGAGGAGTGCGTATGTCGTGTGATACGGAGCGCAGAAGATTGGAACGCAGTTGTTCGTTCCTGGCCATTACTGCGGCCTGCTCTTTTTCCGCTGCGTTTCTCAGGCTTTCGAGGGCGAGGGCGCACTCTCCCAGCATGGAACTGAATATGCTCAGTTCGAAAGATTCGAGCTGTTTTCTTCCCACCATCACGGCGACTACGCCGTAGCAGTGGTCGTTGATGCTTATGGGATAATATTGATTTCTAGCGTTGCGGAATACATCGAAGCCTTTTCCGGCAGGCGCACGGTTCTCCAGCACCCACCCGACTATCTCGTCGGCGTTGGCATCGGGTTCGGGCTCTGCCGAAGAATCCTTGTTGTAAAAATACAGGGATTCCTGGACTTTCCCGTCTGTCACCGGATAGACAGCCGCATCGCGGTCCAGAAGCTTTATGATCTGCCTTGCCGTGACCTTTATGGCAAGATCGCCGGTCTCCGCTTTCTGAAGAAGCCTGTTGGTCTCGAAAAGCAGTTTTGTCCTGAATGCTTCCCTTGCGGAATGGCGGGCATTCTCTTTCAGCCTGTTGGCCAGGGAGCCGGTTATCAGGGAGGCCGTCAGCATTATGGCGAAGGTCACCAGGTATTCCGTTTCATAGGTGTGGAAACTGAATTTGGGTTCTATGAAGAGATAATTGAACAGCAGAACGCTGAAAAGAGATCCTGCCGCTCCGTATACGGGGCTGACGGTGGCTACGGAAATTATGAGCACTGCCAGAATGTATACTGTTATGATGTTGGCTTCTGAAAAGCCGAAATACGTGAAGAGAAGACCCACTCCGGACGCGCACATGAGTATGAGCAGAGCTATGAGGCTGTCTTTTGCCGTCGGCTTTATGTTCCCCTTGCGTCTTAGGTCTTTGTTCTTCCACTTAAGATCTGCTTCCGAATCGGGGATGATGTATACGTCTATACCGGGGACGTTCAGTATGATCTGTTCCGTTAAGGTGGTCTTGTCCCAGAAGTGGCGTCTCTTCATGCCGCTTCTTCCTACCACCAGTTTCGTGGCTCCGGATACCTGGGCGTACTCCGCGACCTGGACCGGGATGTCGTTGCCGGTAATGGTTATGACGGAGGCTCCCTGCTGCTCAGCGTACCGTATGTTCTCCTGTATCCGGTTTTTGTCGTCCTCGGAGAGTTCCTCGTAATAGCTGGGCTTTATATATACAGCGGTGAGGACAGCACTAAAAGCCTCGGCCATCTTTGCGGCCGCGGCAATGACTTTCCTGTTGGAAGGAGAGGTCGAAAGGCATACGAGTATGCGTTCTCCTTTATCCGTATCTTTGTCCATTTCCGTGTATCCTCTTGGGGTCATTTTATCACATTTTCAGGCTCCTTTGCACCTGAACGTCGCACGCTTTCCGTGCAAGTCTCTGGGAGGCAGATCGTCACTGCAGCCGTCCAGAAGCACCACCGTGCAGTTTTCGTGCCGGCTTATGAATCCCGCGAAGGCTTCCATCTTCTCTTCGTTTGTCTTGTCTTCAGTTATGATGCAGATCTCGTCTTCAAAGACCGGAAAGGAGGTCTTCTCGACCCTGTAATGCGAAAACAGTTCCTTTTCGAATACACAGATAACGAAATATCCCAGGGCCATGAATGCAACTATGACCAGCAGCAGTAGCAGGTCTTTCATATGTTCTCACCCCCTGCCTATATTCTGAAACACTTCTGGACAGACTTGGGTGCCCCAAGCACCAGAAGGGTCTCGTTCTCATCAAGAGCAGTATCCGGAGAGACGGACAGGTTCAGCTGTCCGTTCACCTTTACAGCAAGTATGTTTATGCCGTACTTTTTCCGTATATCTATCTGGCCTATGGTCTTTCCGAGCCATTCCTTCGGAACGGCAAGCTCGTAGATGGCGCAGTTGTCGTCCAGTCTCACGTAGTCCAGGATGTGGTCCGACGTGTATCTTATGGCAGCCCATTCCGCCACCTGTTTTTCAGGACTTATGACCTCGTCGGCTCCGTTTCGAAGAAGGAATTTCGCCTGGACGTCTCTGTCGGCTCTTGCCACAACCATTTTCCCTCCCAGTTCCTTGAGCAGAGATGTCGTTTCGAGGGAGCTCTGGAAATCGCTTCCTATGGTTACTATACATACGTCGAAGTTGTTCGGTCCGAGAGATCTGAGGAACGCTTCGTTGGTGCTGTCGCCTATCTGGGCGTCAGTGACCAGGGGCAGTATCCTGTTTATCCTTCCTTCGTCCTTGTCTATGGCTAGGACCTGATGGCCAAGTTCATGGAGCCTCATGGCAAGCTGGGTCCCGAAATGATTCACGCCTATGAGCAAAATGGATTTCATGATATCCTCCTTAACCTACGGTTATCTTTTCTGCCGGGTATTGGGCGACTTCCGTCTCCCTGCTGCTTATGGCAGCGTACATAAGGGTAAGTCCTCCGACTCTGCCGAAGAACATAAGTATCTCCAGCACTGTTCTGGAAAGGCCTCCGAGCCCCGGAGTTATGCCTAAAGTAAGACCCACGGTACCTATGGCCGATGCGGTTTCGAAAAGGCAGTCTCTTAAGGGAAGTCCCTCCGCTATGCTTATGATAATCGCTCCTGCCGTTACCAGGGTCAGATACATGAGCAACAGCGCAGCTGCTGTCTTCACGGCACTGTCTTCCACCTTGCGGTTGAACATACGGACGGCTTTTTTTCTGCGGATCACGGAAACGGCGTTGGTAAAGAGCACAGCGGCCGTGGTGGTCTTCATTCCGCCTGCCGTGGAACCCGGAGCGCCTCCTATGAGCATCAGCATGCCCGTTACGAGAAGACCAGGGCCTGTCATCTTCGAAAGGTCAGCCGTATTGAATCCTGCAGTCCTTGGAGTGACCGACTGGAAAAGGGCAAGGCATATCCTTTCCTTGAAAGGCGCTCCCGTGAAGTCCGTGAAGAAAAGCAGGACAGCCGGTACCAGTACCAGGACAGCCCCTGCCGTCAGTATGGTCTTGCTCTGCATGCGGTATCTCTTGAAATGGAACTTATTGGCCGCCATGTCCTCCCAGGTAAGGAAACCTATGCCTCCTGCGGTAATGAGGAGGCAGGTCGGTATTACGACCAGCAGATCGGATGAAAAGGCTGTCAGGGAAGAGAACTCTCCCGTGCGGCTGCCAAGTATATCGAAGCCCGCGTTGCAGAAAGCTGACACTGAATGGAAAATGGAAACAAATATTCCGTCCGGGCCGAAAGCTTTCAGGAAAGACGGAAGCACCAGAAGGGCGCCTAGGAATTCGGCGGAGAATGCTATCTTGAAAATGAAGCCTGTCATCTTTACGACACCTCCCAGCTGATGGGCCGAAAGGCTGTCCTGAAGAATGCTTCTCTCAAGAAGTCCTATCTTTCTTCCGGAGATCATGGCGGTGAATGCCGCCACGGTAACTATGCCCAGGCCTCCTATCTGTATCAGGACGAGTATCACGATCTGCCCGAAGAGGGTCCAGTAAGTCGCCGTGTCTCTTACCACAAGGCCCGTGACGCAGACTGCGGAGCACGAGGTGAAGAAAGCGTCGCTGAAAGTTGCTGATCCCTCCGCGCTGGAGGCGAAAGGCAGCATGAGAAGAAGGGTCCCAAGGACTATGAGTCCGAAGAATCCCGCGATTATTATCTGAAATGTCGAAAGTTTGATACCGAATAAAGTCTTTCCCATCGGTTACCTCCTGCCGCCTCATATATCATATCCGTATGCCGCTAAGACGGTGTTAAGGCAGTACCCGGAGACATTAAGATTGAATAAAGACCCCATCAAGTTTTGAAGGAACATGTATATTGTCTGAATTGAAAGTTCTCTTGCTGTGTGACATAATTCTTCTATAGACTGGATATATTGAGTCTACCAAGGAAAAAGAGGTCGATCCAAATGCAGTACAGAAAAGACAGATACGGAAACGAGCTTTCCATACTGGGCTACGGATGCATGCGCTTTACAAAGAAAGGCGCCGGTATAGACGTAGATAAAGCGGAGAAAGAGATAATGGCAGCATACGCAGCCGGAGTTAATTACTTTGATACGGCATACGTTTATACCGGAAGCGGCTCTGGGGCTGATCCTCGAAAGGAACGGCATCAGGGATAAGGTAAATGTAGCCACAAAGCTTCCCCAGTACCTCATAAGGAGCCGCAGGGAACTGGACAGGTACTTCGAAGAGGAACTGTCGAGGCTCCGCACGGATCACGTCGACTATTACCTCATGCACCATATGACGGACGTCGGGATGTGGGAAAAACTCAAAGCCGTCGGCATAGAGGACTGGATAAAGGAAAAGAAGGGATCCGGTCAGATCAGGAACATCGGTTTTTCCTATCACGGCAATACAGATAACTTCATCACCATACTCAATGACTACGACTGGGATTTCTGCCAGGTACAGTACAACTACCTGGACGAGAACACCCAGGCGGGAAAAAGGGGCGTGAAGGCCGCCGCGGAAAAAGGCATACCCGTGATCATCATGGAGCCTTTGAGAGGCGGCAAACTCGTCAATATGCTGCCTGCCGGCGCTAAGAAGCTGTTTGCGTCGAGCGGCAGGGGCTGGTCTCCCGCCCGCTGGGCTTTCAGCTGGCTTTTCGATCAGCCAGAGGTCACGGTGGTGCTTTCCGGCATGAACTCTTTGGAGATGGTGGAAGAGAACGTGAGGACTGCCGAGGAAGCCTCGGCCGGCATGCTCACGGAAAAGGACTTTTCTCTTCTTGAAGAGGTGAAGAAAGCCATAAAGGAAAAAGAGAAAGTCGGGTGCACGGGCTGCCGTTACTGCATGCCCTGTCCACAGGGTGTCGATATACCGGGGACCTTCGCCGCATACAACACCATGTATACGGAAGGAAAGAGCATAGGAAGGTTCCAGTATGCGCAGGCCGTTGGGCTGACCAAGGCGCCTGCCTTCGCCACCCAGTGCATAGAATGCGGGAAATGCGAAAAGCATTGTCCCCAGAGCATCCCCATCAGGGAAAAACTCAAAGAGGCGGACAGGGCTCTGAGGCCTCTTCCCTACAAGATAGGCATAAACGTGGCCAGATGGTT
>JAFRIQ010000033.1 GCA_017432725.1 Bacillota bacterium | reverse complement strand
ATATCGACATTCATTAAAGGAAAAGCCCCATACAAGAACGTTCTAGTAAATGACCTCGTTCTTGATAAGGATGGCAAGAAGATGTCGAAGCATAAGGGCAACACCGTAGATCCCTTCGCGCTTTTCGATAAATACGGCGCAGACGCTACCCGCTGGTATCTTCTCTCCGTGTCTCCCGTATGGGTGCCTACGAAGTTCGATGAAGACGGACTCAAGGAGACTCAGGGCAAGTTCTTCGGAACTCTCAGGAACGTATACAACTTCTTCACGCTGTACGCAAATACTGACGATATAGATGCTTCCGAGTGCTTCATCGATTATGAAAAGCGTCCCGAGCTCGACAGATGGATACTCTCCAAGTACAACGGCGTGCTTAAGGATGTGGAAGAAGCCATGGATTCGTATGACCACAACAGAGCGGTGCATCTGATCCAGAACTTCGTTGTGGAAGACCTTTCGAACTGGTACATACGCCGTGCCAGAAGAAGATTCTATGCGGAAGGCATGGATGAGGACAAGAGAGCTGTCTATGCGACGACCTACGAGGTGCTCTGCGGTACGGCAAGGATGATAGCTCCCATAGCTCCCTTTATTTCCGATGAGATGTACATCAACCTGACCGGAGAGGAGTCTGTCCATCTGGCGCACTTCCCGAAGGCAGATGAGAAGCTTTTTGATGATGCTCTCGAAGAGAGAATGGATCTCGTACGCCAGATAGTCACCATGGGAAGAGGCATAAGGGAAAAGACGAGACTGAAAGTCCGCCAGCCTCTCTCGGAGCTCCTCGTGGACGGAGCGTACGAAGAAAAGATAGGATATATGTCCGGCCTTATAAAAGAAGAGCTCAACGTCAAAGACGTTGTCTTCGAAAAGAATATGGACACATATATCAACTATACCCTCAAGCCTGATTTCAGAGCTGCAGGTCCGGTCCTTGGCTCAAAGATAAAGGCTTTCGGCGCCGCCATTGCAAAGGCAGATCCAAAGGCCTTCCTTGCACAGCTTGAGTCCAAGGGCAGCACGGTCCTTGCTCTCGACGGTGAGGATACCGTGATAACGCCTGAGATGGTCAGTTCCAGCGTTTCCGCGAAGGAGGGCTTCGACGTTGCTCATGAGAACGGAGTCTCCGTCATACTGAACACCGAGCTTTCAAAGGAACTCATAGACGAGGGACTTGCAAGGGAGATCGTATCAAAGGTCCAACAGCTCAGAAAAGCCAAGAACTTCGAAATGATGGACCGCATCAGTATCAGTCTGGAAGCCGATGAGGAAGTCGGAGCGGCAGTGGAACAGTTCAGAGCATACATTTGCGGAGAAACCCTTGCAGATTGTATAGAAAATGCTTCCGGACTAGAAAAATATGAAATAAACGGACATAAAACCGGTATAGACGTAATAAAAATTAAATAATCTGTAAAATGCTGCATAAATCCGTGATTTTTGCGGCATTTTTTTATTGTTTTCTGTTGACAGTATATATGAGCATACAGTAAACTCTTTTATTTACTTTTACAGGCCTTCGGTGTATAATAACGTCGGAGGTAGTATGCGATGTTCAAAGTTGGCGATTCGGTGGTTTACCCGATGCACGGAGCCGGTGTCATAGAGAGTATCGAGGACAGACAGGTGCTGGGCGAGACCAGATCATATTACATCATCCGCATTTCAAGGGGGAAGATGCAGGTGATGGTACCGGTCGACGGGTCTGATAAAGTCGGGCTGAGAGCTATAGTCAAGCCCGATGAATTAAACGAAGTCTATGAGGTCCTGAAAGCTGAATCCACTCCCATGGACGATAACTGGAACCGTAGGAACCGGGAGAATATGGATAAACTCAAGACCGGCAATCTACCTCTTGTCGCTGAAGTCATACGCAACCTGGTCAGAGTGGACCGGGTAAAAAAACTCTCTACCGGAGAGAAAAAAATGCTTTCCAATTCAAAACTCATACTTGCTTCTGAAATGGAAGTTTCACTTGGTATATCAGAGGAGGAGGCTCTGACTAAAATAGAAAAGTTAATATAGGAGGAAAAAATGTTCAAAAAAGCATTTCACGTAGTTTTTACGGTACTTGGAATGCTGCTGGGACTCGGAGTATCGCGAGCGTGGCTCGAGTGGTCTGCAAACCATGTAGGACCCGTTGACGATGTATCGAGATGGTGCTTGAGCGGAGCTGTAATATTTTTATTCGGTATTATTTTTCATTTCATTTATACTCTGCTTGGCGGCCCCAAAGACTTATCGGACTATGACCTCGTGCCTAAGGCCATAAAAAAGATCCCGCTGTGGGAACTCGTTCCCGGGGGCATAGGCCTTGTGCTCGGAGTCGGTCTTGCGGCTTCTATCTCATCTGTCTTCATGAACGTCCGTTTCCTGGAGAAATGGTCGCTCAACCTCATCATCAGCATTTTGCTGTTCATCGGACTTGGATATTACGGTCTGGTGATGGGCAAAAGTTTTGGTGTCGCATATCAGGACAGGCTGCAGGCGATCTTCTCGGCAGACATTCTTAGACGCAGGAACAAGACAAGGGGCGGATCTACCCCTAAGATCTTTGATACCAGCGTCATCATCGACGGCAGGATCTATGAGATCCTGAAGACCGGTTTTCTTGAAGGGAATATCATTATTCCCGATTTTGTGCTTGTCGAACTCAGGCACATCTCAGATTCCGCAGACGATTTGAAGAGGAACCGCGGCAGGAGAGGCCTGGACATACTCAATTCCATACAGGAAGAGTTCGGCATAGAAATCTATGATACGAGCTCCAGCAAGGAAATAGCGAAGATACCGGAGGTGGATCTTAAACTTTTAAAGCTTGCCGAGATACTTGGCGGAATGGT
>JAFRIQ010000032.1 GCA_017432725.1 Bacillota bacterium | reverse complement strand
GAGAGTTGCTGGCCTCTTTGCTAGGTCAGTAAGAACGAAAGTGAGCACGACGCATGCGGCACACATGAGGATGTGGACAGCCTTTTTCCTGCTTCTTGTAAACAGGTAATCGACTGAACATGCTATCAGGAGCACGAGCACCGTTATCTTTATTGCCGCTCCGAGAATAACGGCGGCCGAGAACAGTACCAGCCACAGGGTCTCGTCCTTTTCCTTCTTACCGGCATCTCTTGCCTTTGTATAGCACAGCACCGCTGCGGCGACAAAGAAAAGGGAGAACGTATCCGTATATGCGATTGCCCCGTACAGGAACAGTCCGGGATAGACCATTGAGATGACGGCGACCGTAAGCGCTGCCGGCGGCTCGAACATGCAGTCAGCCGCAAGAAAAGTGAACAGTACCGAAAGGGCGATAAGCAGGCAGTTCAGAATGACCAGCCGGCTCATGTAGTCTGTCATGCCGACCAGGTTCATCAGCCTGAAGAAAGCCACCAGGATCCACAGGAGCGGAGTGTTGTTCGGCCAGAGAGAAAAGTACGGCGGAAGCTCCGTTATTCCGTTCCGGTAATCTATGGCGCACCTGACCACTATCTGGTAGTCCCATCCGTTCATTTTCGGCTCGATCTGCATCTTCAGCGCCATCACCGTGATCACTGCAAGATAAGGCACGAGCAGTATCAGGGCTATTGCTCTGTAACGGTCTCTTATGAAGGATATCCTGTTTATGACAAAAGAGAGAACGCAGACCGCAAGCGCCGCGATCGCCCCGCCGATAAGCAGAAATGCCGGCCTCATCTCACGGAATGGATTGTTGTGTCGGCTGACGATGACGAACAGTACCCGCGCCAGCAGCAGCAGGTACATGACATCCGTCCGTATTCCGTAATAAGATTTCAGTTTCTTCATATCTTTCCGTCAGTCCTTCAACGGGATCTTTCCCTCGGTGCTATTATATCATTTTAACGACGACTTTTGAACTGAATAAAGCCTCGCCGCCATGCTTGCCTTTACCTTTGGCACTTTGATATACTGAAGCTGTTCTTTTTTGCTCATCCATATCCATGGCTGATTAGAGAACGGACGTCGGTTGATGCTCCATATTACGGAGGTCCTCCGAGAACAGCTATAATAGGAGGAATGACTATGCTACCAAACGAAGACTACTACATAGCTTTTAAATGGATGGAATGGTATCCCAAAAGAGGCGAGGAGGGATATGATGGCGTTCACGATGGAGAATTCAAAGGGCTAAAAAAAGATGCACCAAAAGAAGCAGTTGAAGCCTATGAAAGATGGCTTAACCACAAAAAAAAGGGGAAGGGCAGTATCGAAAAACTCTATGAGATATATGTTAAAAACAAAGAGTCCAAACAAGTGAAGTAAGGAGCACCAAGTGAGTATAAAAATAGTGAGTCACAGGAAAGAAGTAGAGGATAAAACCGAAGAAGGCATTCTCGCACGGCTTGAAGTGATGGGATGCAAACTCGAAACTCGGGCTAAAAAGAATGAAACTGCTGTAGATACAGTTTACTAAGGTAATATATATAATATATGAAGAGACCCCTTTCGCGGGCTGCGCTGAAATACATCGCAGTCATCGCAATGCTCATCGACCATATCGGATATACGCTGGTGTGGAACGAATACATATGGCACAGGTACTACAACATGCGGCCGCTCTCCTTCATACCGTTCATGAGTACGGCTGAAAGTGCGCATATGACATACACCGTATGCAGACGGATAGGCAGGATCGCCTTTCCGATCTTTGCGTACTTTGTCACCGAAGGCTTCCTGAAGACCCACGATATAAAAAAGTATGTGATCAGGATGGCCGTATTTGCAGTCGCTGCGGAACTGCCGTATAACCTGTGTTTCGGAAGGACCTTATTCACCCTTGAGCACAACAACGTCATCTTCACCCATCTGCTCGGCCTTATTATGCTGATCTGCCTGAAAAGGTTCGCCAAACCCGCGTCCGAAAGCGAAAATCTCCCTGAAAGCAGGGTCATTACCGCCTTTATCATCGCCGGCTTCTGCATCGTTGCCTCTCCTTTCGACGGAGGGGTGCGGGGAATACTGATGATAGCCTGCTGCTATCTGTTCCGCGACAACGAGAACCTGAAACTCATCGGCATGGCCCTGGCCAACATGGTCATCGTCATACCATTCGGCGCTCTTCAGCTGTGGGCAATGGCAGGAATGGCGCTTCTGAAGCTGTATAACGGCAAAAGAGGCCTTTATCCCAGATACTTCTTCTATCTGTTCTACACGCTTCATCTTCTGGCGCTGTATTTCGCCCAGGGATATTTCTTCGCTGTCTAGGGGGAAAGAATGAAAAAAGGGCTGTATATACACATACCGTTCTGCAAAAGAAAGTGCAGATACTGCGACTTCTATTCTCTTCCCTGCCGGGGAAGAGTACCTGACGCATATATCGACAGGGTCCTGGAGGAGATTGCAAGATACGGTGACAACACATTTGATACGATATACCTGGGCGGAGGTACCCCCAGCCTGCTGAGCGCAGGACAGGTGAACAGGATCCTCTCTTCCGTAAGATATGTCGAGGATGCAGAGATAACTCTGGAGGCAAATCCCGACTCCCTCACCAAAGAGAACCTGGAGGGCTACAGAAAAGCAGGCGTCAACCGACTTTCGATAGGCGTGCAGAGCGTCAGCGACACCCAGCTCAGGATCCTCGGAAGGCTCCATGACAGGAACGGAGCCGAGAGGGCGTTCAGGCTTGCGAGAGAAGCGGGCTTTGAGAACATCAACGGCGACGTCATGCTGGGTCTGAGCAACTACACGAAGAAGGAGATGACCGATACCATCGACTTCCTTATAGACAACGGCGTCACTCACATTTCCGCTTACATGCTCAAGGTCGAGGAAGGAACTCCCTTCTATGACGACCCTCCGGAAAACCTTTCTAACGAAGAGGAATTGAGCGAATTCTACCTGGAGGCCTGCAGCTATCTTGAAAGCATAGGCTTCAGGCAGTACGAGATCTCCAATTTCGCCAGGGACGGCATGGTGTCGAGACACAACATGATCTACTGGAAGATGGACGACTATCTCGGTATCGGTCCCGCTGCCTATTCCTGCTGGAACGGCAAAAGGTTCCACTACGATAGAGATCTGGATTCCTTCATGAGAGATCCTCACGTGATCCATGACGGGACCGTCGACGTGGACGAATACATAATGCTCTCGCTGAGACTGTCGGACGGGCTTGATCTGACGGAGCTGAAGAAGAAGTGGGGATATGCGCTGAATGACAGGACGACACGCGAGATGTATCTGCTGAACGATCAGGGACTTCTGAAGTTTGACGGAAACAGGATAGCCCTTACTCCGCAGGGCTTCCTGGTGGAAAACTCGATATCAAGCGAGATAATGCGGAACATATACCCGATATAAGCAACAGGGACCGATTTTTTC
>JAFRIQ010000031.1 GCA_017432725.1 Bacillota bacterium | reverse complement strand
CCTGATCGGGGCTATCTCTCCCGAAGTCCTTGCCAGTGAATAGACGAGGATTATGGAGAAGATGGATCCTATGAAGGCGCCTGCCGCAACGCTCATCATTTTGCCCGAAGGAAGATATACTCCGACGAGCATGGCAAGAACAGCCCCCGTGGATGCTCCGCTGGATATACCCAGAACGTAAGGCTCCGCCAGAGGGTTCTTTGTGAATGCCTGCATGCTTATACCGGAAAGGGTCAGGCTCCCGCCTACCGCGAGCCCCAGAAGAGCCCTCGGTACGCGTATACGCCAAACTATGCTCATGGTGCTTTCCTTTATGCCTTCGACGCTGAATATGCCGAAAAGGTTATGGAATATTATCTTCCACACAGTGGCAAAAGGTATCTTGGCTGTGCCCAGGGATATTCCCGTTATGACGGTCAGGACCAGGAGCACCGTCAGTACAATGCAGCAGGATAACGTATGGTTCCTTAATAGTTCACTTAATTTCTTAAGCATTTCTTTTCAGCGCTACTGGAAGCAGTCCGGATGGCATGCTTTTGCGAACTTCTCTACCGTATCCGCTGTCATGGAACTTGCGAAGCACTCGCAGAGAGTAACGGAAACGATGTTGCCTTCCTTAACTGCTGTGATGGACTGGAGCGCCGGAGTGGATTTGAGCATCTCTATCTTGTGCTCGAGAGTCTCGCTGCCGTAGTCGTTGATTATGATCACGTCCGGGTTGGCATCGATGACGGACTCCCAGGAAACTACAGCCCAGGTCTTTTCCATATCTTCGAAGATGTTGACTCCGCCTGCGTGGCGTATGAGTTTTGCGGTGAAGTTGTTGCCGCAGGTGTATGCGCCTTCGTCTCTGGTGGCGTCGTAAACGAATACCTTAACGACTTCCTTGTCCTTGACGGCTTCTTCTACGCTTGCGATCTTGGCCTTCATCTCATCGATGATCTCCTGAGCTCTTTCCTGCTTGTTGAAGATCTTTCCGAGGATCTCGAAATCCGTGTATACGTCTTCAACGTCGGCTCCCAGTTTGTATCCTTCGATGGAAGAAAGGGATGCTATACCGTAGCTGGTGAGTATGTCGTGGGTCGTGCCGTTCTTCTCACTGAATGCGGAACTTCTTCCGTAAACGAAATCGGGCTCTTCTGCTACCAGCTGTTCAAGAGTCGCAGCCTTTTCGTTGATGATCCTCGCCTTGTCGTACTCAGCCTGATACTTGGGGTTGATCAGGGAGTTCTTGTAGCATACTCCGATGATCCTGTCTCCAAGACCCATGGCGTAAAGCTGGTCTGCCACGTTGGTGTTGGCAGCGATGACCTTCTGGGGCTCTGCGTTCACGGTGATCTTCATATCCATGTAGGTGACATATTCCTGAGGATAGGTGCTCTCCGGGCTCAGAGGCTTGTTGCCTTCTTCTTTACCCTTGCCGCAGCCTGTAACGAGAACGAGGCACATGAGAAGGGCAAGAAGCAATGATACGATTTTTTTCATAATTTCCTCCTTTGAACTGAAATGCGGAATAAAAACAAAAAACCGCATACTGCAAAAGTATGCGGCCGTTTTTCCACATTTCCTAAACATGTCCGGCTGTTATCCGCAGCCATGACTAACTTAAGACTCCAGCAGGTCTCCTGACTTGCGCTCCTGCGCCCATTCAAGGCGCGCGGTCTGAAAACTGCCTTCTCAGGTTTCCCCAATGACAGATCCTGTGATCTCTCTCAGGCCGAAGCTGCTGCACAGTGGCGGTAACCGTCCATGATTTACACATGGTTCCCTATTCTCCGCCCGCACGACCGGGCGGCACTGGAGTATTTTGATAGATTATATATCAGCCCTCCCCTTCATAACAATTGTACGTAATCAACAATCGGCGCCCCCGTTTTGTATATTCATACATAAGCGAAGAGAAATGCTTTCTGCCTATTGCACGCGGTACATGTATGGATATATATTAGAGAAGTCAACCGTCACTCACAGATACACATAATGGAGGTATATATGCCAAACAAATATGCAGGTACCCAGACCGAAAAGAATCTCTGGGAAGCCTTCGCCGGAGAATCTCAGGCAAGGAACAAATATACGTATTTCGCTTCCAAAGCAAAAAAAGAAGGATTTGAGCAGATAAGTGCCATCTTCACCAAGACGGCGGACAATGAAAAGGAGCACGCCGAGATCTGGTTCAAGGAACTGGAAGGCATAGGGGACACCGCAGCCAACCTGGCGGCGGCAGCCGACGGTGAGAATTACGAATGGACCGATATGTACGAAGGTTTCGCAAAGACCGCCGATGAAGAAGGATTCCCGGAGCTGGCGAAGAAATTCAGGCTCATTGCGGCCATAGAAAAACACCACGAGGAGCGCTACAGAGCTCTCCTTAAGAACGTCGAAGCTCAGGAAGTGTTCAAGAAGAGCAGCGTAAAGGTGTGGGAGTGCAGGAACTGCGGACACATAGTTGTGGGAGAGAAAGCTCCCGAAGTATGCCCGGCATGCAACCACCCCCAGAGCTATTTTGAGCTCAGGGCCGAAAACTACTGATAAAAACGAAAAAGGGCAAAGGCGTTAACGCCTTTGCCCATTTTTTTGTATTCTTTTCCTATTCTACCGTTACGCTCTTCGCAAGGTTCCTCGGCTTATCGACGTCGAGACCCTTCGCTACGCTGAGGTAATATGCCAGAAGCTGAAGTGGCACCACCGCAAGGCATCCCGCAAAATGGGGGTCTGTCTTCGGAATATACGTGGTGAAATCCGCTTCGTCTTCCACGCTGTAATTGCCATAGGACGTAAGGCTCATGAGGTAGGCGCCTCTTGCCTTGCATTCCTTCATGTTGCTTATGGTCTTTTCTATGAGTTCCTTCTGGGTAAGTATGCCGACTACCAGTATACCGTCTTCCACGAGGCTTATGGTCCCGTGCTTCAGTTCTCCGGCGGCATAGGCTTCGCTGTGGATATAGCTTATCTCCTTCATCTTGAGGCTTCCTTCCAGGCATATAGCGTAGTCGAGTCCCCTTCCTATGAAGAACACGTCGTGAGCGTTGGAATACTTGGATGCGAACCACTGAAGCCTTTCCTTGTCCTCGAGCACCCTGTTGATCTTTTCGGGCAGAGTCTGGATCTCCTCCACCATCTCGGAATATTTCTTTTCGCTCAGTTTGCCCTTTACCCTGGCAAGTTCCATGGCAAAAGCCATCATACATACCAGCTGGGCGCTGTATGCCTTCGTGGTGGCCACCGCTATCTCAGGACCTGCTTTGGTATACATGACTCTGTCGGCTTCCCTGGCTATGCTGGAGCCAAGCACGTTGACTATGGCAAGGGTCCTGAAGCCTTTTTTCTTTGCCTCCCTGAGAGCTGCGAGAGTATCCGCAGTTTCTCCCGACTGAGAGATGAGTATGACGATGGATCCCGGATCCGCAACAGTCTTTCTGTATCTGTATTCCGACGCAAGCTCCACTCTGACAGGAATATCTGCCAGGTCTTCTATGACGTACTGGGATTCCATACCCACGTGCCAGGAAGACCCGCAGGCCACCACGGTGACCCCTGTGATATCTTTCAGCTCGTCTTCCGAGAGCACTTCGGACAGATCTATCCTGCCGTCCTTTATGAGGCTTCCGAGGGTGTCGCGGACAGCCTGGGGCTGCTCGTGTATCTCCTTGATCATAAAGTGCTCGTAGCCGCCCTTTTCGGCAGCCTTTGCATCCCAGGTTATCTCCGTGGGAGCAATTTCTATCTCGTCTCCGTTGAGGTCGAAGAAATGGACTTCGCCGGGCAGTATCCTGGCGGCCTGAAGGTTTCCTATGTAATAGACCGACCTGGTATATTTGAGTATGGCGGGAACGTCGGAGGCTATGTATGTTTCTCCGTCGGCTATGCCTATGATCATAGGGCTGTCTTTTCTGGCCACGTAGATCTCGCCGGGGTAGTCTTTGAACATGAGTTCCAGGGCATAGCTGCCGTGGGTCCTTACCATCATCCTGTTGATGGCGTCTATGGGCCCTATTTTGTACTTCTTGTAATAGTAGTCTACGAGCTTTATGACGACTTCGGTATCGGTCTGGCTGTAAAACTCGTATCCATGTTTCAGGAGCTTCTGCTTGAGTTCCTCGTAATTTTCGATGATACCGTTGTGTACTCCAACCACGTCGGATTCAACGGGACCGGAACCCGATCTCTTTGCATTTCCGCTTACGTGGGGATGGGCGTTTTCCTGAGTGGGCTCTCCGTGGGTCGCCCAGCGGGTGTGCCCAATTCCGCAGTTTCCTTTGAGAGCTCTTCCCCCGTCCAGCTTTTCTTCCAGGTTCCTGAGCTTGCCCGTAGCCTTCACTACCTCTGCGAGTTCTTCTCCGTTCCTTACGGCAAGACCGGCAGAGTCGTAGCCTCTGTATTCGAGTTTTTCGAGACTTTCAAGCAGTATTGGGGCGGCGTCATGCTCGCCCGTAAAACCGACTATTCCGCACATAGGATCGTTCCTTTCTTAAAAAACACAAGAATCATTATACACATTCACAAGGAAAAAGTGTATAAAAATCCATGTTTTAGAATACGAAATTCCCTTTTCTGAACACCGGAACTACTGTGCCGTCCGCCTTGATCCCGTCTATATCCATATCCTCGGTTCCGAACATGAAGTCTTCGTGCTGCATGGAGTCGTTGGCGCCGCATGCGGCAAGTTCTTCCTTGCTCATTTCTTCCCCGCCCTTTATATTTTCGGGATAGGGTCTTCCGAGAGCCAGATGGCAGGCTGCGTTCTCGTCGTAAAGGGTATTGAAGAAGAGTATCCCGGACTTTGATATGGGCGAATCGTAGGGAACGAGAGCCACCTCTCCGAGATATCTCGAACCTTCGTCGAAATCGAGAAGAGCCGCAAGAGCTTCCTTTTCTTCCCCAGCGCCGTAGTCCACCACCTTGCCGTCCTCAAATCTGAACCAGAAGTCCTTTATCACCTTTCCGTTGTAGCTCAAAGGTTTAGAAGCATGGACTATGCCGTTCGTTCCCGTTTTGAGAGGCATGCAGAATATCTCTTCCGTGGGCATGTTGGGATCGAAGTATACTCCCTTCGGAGTGGTGCAGCCTCCGCCTGCCCAAATGTGATTTTTGACAAGTCCAACGTAAAGATCCGTTCCAAGCCCGCTCGTAAAGTGGAGCTTTTCGAAATCATACTCATTCAGTTTCTTCGCATGCTCTATGAGAACCCTGTCGTGCTCGTTCCAGTCGGCTATGGGATCGTTGTCTTCGCTGACCCTAGTCACTGCGAATATGGCGTCGCCGAGTTTTTCGAAAGCTTCCTCATCCGGCAGATCCGGGAATACGACTTTCGCCCACTCAAGAGACGGTATGCCGGCTATGGTCCACTGACCTTCGTTGTTCATGGTATAGGACATAAGGTCCGCTATCTTCGAATAGACCGCCATGCGGTTGGCGCGCATCTTTTCCCCGTCTACGTCTGCCATCTCTCCGGGCTTTCCAGATTCGACGGAGATATAGCAGGCGCCTCCGTCCTGCTGATATTTTCTCTTGTCATAAAACCACTGGGGCACTTCCTTAAGAGTCTCTATGGACTGATACTGGAACCCCATCTTGCTTATCTTGCTGTCGCCCCATTCGACGGACACGTACTTGGCTCCGGCCTCGTAGGCGTATCTTACCACCTTCTCGACGAAGTCTGCGTCCCTTACGGATGCATTTATGATCACCGGCTGATCCTTCTGTACATTGACGCCTTTTTTGACGAGAAGCTCAGCCAGCTTATCGTACATTTTTTCGCTTACCATGTTCCTTATTCCTCCTCGAAAGTGAAGCTGGTGGTCCTGGGCAGAGCCAGTCCGCATTCAGCCTCTATGCACTTGATGACCGCCGACGGAACGGGGCAGGCTCCGTGAGCCAGATTCTCCGCTGCCTCGTAAACGGGTCCCTGTCCCGGTTTTCCGAAGCATACTGCGTAACCGTCCAGGGGCTGCTCCAGTGCTTCGATCATCTTCTTTACCGCTCCGCACTTGGTCTCTACTGTGACGGTCACGTCTTTTCTTCCCTTTTTCTCGGCGCATATGATGCATTCGAGTCCGCAAACGCCGGGATTTACCACAAGTTTTTTCATATCGATACCTCCGAATATCCTATTCTTCTTCCGGCTTCCATACGTAAAGGCCTTCACCCAAGGCAAGGGCTTTTACCAGCTCGAAAAGCTCGTCCGAAGGATTGAATACCGTCATATGGGTATCGTCTCCGTTGAGCATGATGAGAGTATTGTCTACGGGTATGACAGCGTCCAGGGTGCAGTTTCCGAAGCGTTCGTCCGCCATTCCGCCTTCCAGGACGCCGGGACCGGGGTTGGTGATCCACCCTCCGCTCTCCTCCTCCGAAGATCTGACGAGGCAGAAGCATATGTCATAGTAGCAGTTGAGCTTTATGAGGAGGTCGGAATATTTTTTCCTTATCTCATCTATCCTCGGGCTGCTGAGAAAATACTTCTCTATCTCGAAGAACTGGCCGTCCTGATACTTTGCCACTTGCCTGGGAAGTATATCGACGACCCAGTAGTCCTTTTCCATGAGCCCTTCCAGCACGCTTTCCGTCCATTCTTTTCCTCTGTCAAGAATATCGAAGATACCGTCTTCAGAAAGGACTCCTCTCTTCATATCTTCTGGAAGAAGGCCCTTCTCGTCGTCTTCGAAGTCCTTTCTCCATTCCGGGCTCCCGTAGTATGAAGACAGTTTCCGAAGGTTCTCCTGGAGCCTTGCGAAACCCGCCGCGGAGGACGTTCCCGACGCCATGGTCTCGGAACATCTCTGCATGAGTTCCTCGTAATGAGCTATTCTTTCAAGCTGTTCATTGTTTGCATTTTCCATATCTCTTCACCTTTTAGTCCTGTTTGAAAAAATCCCTCTTATTGAAGCCTGCGGTCAGGAATCTCACGAAGGCCTTGCCGTTGGTGAGCCATTCGAAGCATACGCCGTTTTTGGTGTTCCCGGCCATCCTGTCCACGAGAAAGTCGGCTATGACGTCAGGATAGTCTCCGAGTATGTTGTAAACCTTCTTGGTCTTTTCCGGAAGCTCTATCTTGGTGCTGTCGTTGTTGGCGTTCACCAGGAAGTCGGTGATCATGATGCCGGGCGACAGCCTTCCGACCTGGATGTTGTCTCCCATGGTCTCGCTTTCCTTAGCGAGAGCCTTCATGAAATATGTGAGACCTCTCTTTGATGTACCGTAAAGGCTAAGCCCCATCATCATGGCGTCGTTGGAGCCGTATCCGTCTATGGAATATATCTGGCCGAAACCCTGTTTCTTCATCTGCGCGTAGGCTATCCTCGAGCCGTATACCGCTCCTTTGAGATCCACGTCTATCATAAGGCTTATCTCTTTTTCGCTGAGCTCGTATACGGGCTTGTCCGGCTGATTGATGCCGGCGTTGTTGATCCATATATCCACCGCTCCGAAACTCTCCAGTGCGAAAGCCATAAGACCTTCTATATCCCCGAAAGACGTCACGTTGCAGAGTTTAGATACTACGCTGCCTTCTCCCGGCTCGGCAAGGAGAGCCTCCTTCGCCTTTGCCAGATTCTCTTCGTTGAGATCGCTCAGGACCACGTTGTATCCTTTTCTTCTGAACCTGAGCGCCATTTCATAACCGAGACCTCTTGCCGATCCCGTTATGACGACTGTTTTCATATGTATTGCCTCCTGTGATATATGTATTCAGACACAGTGCTTTCTGAAGAAAGCGCATTCGTCGTCGTTGCAGATCTTCGCTTCTTCGAGTCTGCAGTTCACGTGGAACACGTGCCCTATATCCTTTCTTTCCTTGGAGCCGTAGATCCGGTATTCGCACTCCACCCCGAGTTTTCTAAGTCTCCTGCAGAGGGGCTTTGCCATGAACTTAAGAAAATCGTTCTCCGCCGTCATCACGAAGGCCGGTGGAAAATCTTTCGTCATGTTCCTCGCCACTTTGAACTGATCTACGTAAGGTCTGTGATCCTCGGGGAGATAATCCCTCAGAAGAAATCTGTCGCTGGGCCTGAAAAATCTGCTTATGGGCATATAGTAGGCTCCGCAGTTGAGAGCGCAGGCTCTCACCCTGAAGTCTTCCGGTATGTCGAGATCGAAAAGCTTCGCAAACTTTCCGTTCGTCAGTATGGTGAGGCACTGCTGAGCCAGCTGGCCGCCTGCCGAATCCCCCACCATGAATATGTTCCCGGTGTCAAGAAAATATTCGTCGCCTTTTTCCTTCACCCATCTGAATACGGCGAAGCAGTCCTCGAGGGCCGCCGGATATTTGTTCTTGGGAGCCAGCCGGTAGGTGAAATTGACTACGGCGAATCCTCTTTCCGCAAGCCTCATGCAGTAGTGCTGATAAAGCTCCTTGTCTCCGTAGACCCAGCCTCCCCCGTGCACGGATATGATCACGGGAAGCTTTTCGGCAGTCCCTTTGGGTACGTATACGTCAAGGACGTTCTCAGGGAACGGGCCGTAGCGAAGGTCTGTAGACCTTTCTATATCGTCCGGGACCGTGAGTCCCGCGTCCCGTATATCGTCGCCCTTTTTGCAGCCTTCCCTGTAGGCTTTAACTCCTTCCCACGACATTATATGCCCGCCTCTATTTCGCCATCCCAGTCGATTATGCCGCCGAACTCATATATATCCGTATAGCCTATGGCTGCCAGCTTGGCAGCGGCTTCCTTGCTCCTTCTTCCGCTGCGGCAGTAAATGAGTATAGTCTGCCCGAGGTCCGGAAGCTTTTCAGGCATCTCATCAGTTATGCTCTCGTTCGGTATGCATATCGCTCCCGGTATATGGCCTTCGATGTATTCGTCTTTCCTTCTCACGTCCACAATGACGTGGCCGTCATCCTTTTCCATCATGCTCTTTGCCTCTTCCTGGCTTATCTGCATGAATCCGGCTTCAGGACGTTCCTCCTCCGCGGCTTCCTCTTTCCTGTCGCAACCGCACAGCAGCGAGAACGCCACTATGAGGCATACGCCGAAAGCTCCCTGCCTCAACGCAGAGGACGCGAGCCTCCCGGCTCTTCTTCCGAATGTTCTGTCCTTAGTATCTCTCATATATTTATCCTCCCGGCATGTATCCCATGCTATCTGTACGATTTAAGAAGAGACATAACTTCCCACATGACGTTGGACCCGAAAGTGAAGGGGTCCGAAGGCGCGGGAAGTCTGTATATCTTTTTGAAACCCGTGCGCTCCGCTGTCTGCATGGCTCTTTTCATATGATAATTGCTGCTGACCAGTATCACTGGTCCTTCCGGATCCGCAAGGGACCTTTTCCGTTTTTCACTGTTTTTCATTTCGCCGTGCCTTATCAGTAATCCATATGCGTCCGTATATATCCAAGCATCGCTTCGAAGCCCTCGGTACTTAAGTGGAACTTGTCCGGTCCCATATATTCAGCCCTGCAGTATCCGTTCGCAGGATCTTTCAGTATCTCCGCTGCGTTGATGAATTTCATACCGTATTTCCTGCACAGTTCGCAGAATACCGTATTCGCTTCGTTTATCCTCTGGTTCCTCAGGAAACCTCTTTCGTACAGGTAGGCGTAATCTTCCCCCTCGTCGTAGGGAGGAAGGGAACAGACTGCGAATACCGTCTCCGGGTACCTGTTCCTGCATTCCGCATACAGTCCGTCGAATACGGATCTGTAATATGATACGGGCCACAGCCATGAAGTGTGGTTACCGAGAAGGATGATGACGCAGGGCGGACGGTATTCGTCCATGAGTTCGAAAAAGGTCTTGCCCGATTCTGTCTGACCGACCTTGAGGGTCTTGCTGTATACTTCGTCCGCGGCATACGCGCCTCTTGACCACATATTGTCCGTCAGGCCGATGCCGTAATCCACCATGTATCCCACGAAGGAATCTCCGAATATCACGGTGCTTTCATATTTCTCTTCGTCGAAGGGAACCTCTTTGCATATGACGTCGGGGAAGAAGGGATCCAGATCGAACTCCGTCATGCTCTGGGTCATGGGACCCTTTTCCGTCACTGTGACGGTGCGCCTTTCCCTGGTAGCGTTCCCCGCTGCGTCGGTCACGTAGTAGGATAT